>DATFYV010000159.1:0-6704 GCA_035314845.1 Candidatus Acidiferrum sp. | reverse complement strand
TCCACGTCGTGATCCACCACCACAATCACCTTCGTAAACATGGCCTGCCCCAAGGACCAAATCGCGCTCATAATTTTCCGCGCATGCCCCGGATACCCCTTCTTAATGGCCACAATCATCAAATTGTGAAAAATTCCCTCCGCCGGCAGCGCTACATCCACAATCTCCGGATACTGCATCTTCATCACCGGCAAAAACACCCGCTCCACCGCATAGCCCATAAAATAATCTTCCTGCGGCGGCGGGCCAACCACGGTAGTTAAGTAGATGGGTTCCTTGCGGTGCGTAACGCACTCCACGTGAAACACGGGATACTCGCCCTCCAGCGAATAAAATCCGGTATGGTCGCCGAAAGGGCCCTCCGTTCGCATCTCATTTAAATTGACGTAACCTTCCAGAACAATCTCCGCGTTCGCCGGCACCTCAATATCATTCGTCTCGCTCATCACCATCTCCACCGGCTCCCGCCGCAAAAATCCCGCAAACATCATTTCGTCCAAGTCCGGCGGAATGGGCAGCATTCCCGCCAGCGCGGTAGCCGGGTCCGCCCCAATCGCCACGCTCACCGCGATCCGCCCGTCGGGATTCGCCGCCCGCGCCGCGCGGAAATGCGCCGCCCCATGCTTCTGCGTCTGCCAGTGCATCCCGGTTGTCCGCTCGTCATACACCTGCATCCGGTACATCCCCACGTTGCGCTTACCCGTCTCAGGATTCTTCGTGAACACTAAGGGAAACGTGATGTACCGCCCGCCATCCTGCGGCCAGCACTTCAAAATCGGAAAATCAAACAAATTCACGTCCGCGCCCTTGTGAATCACATCCTTGCAATCGCCGGATTTCACGCTCTTCGGAAAAAACGACCCCAGCTCTGCCAATTTCGGCAACATTTTTATTTTGTCGAAAAGCCCCTGCGGCGACTTCATATCCATAAATCCGCTAATGCGCGCCGCCACTTCCTCCAGCGCCTCCACCTCAAACGCCAGACACATCCGCGCAACGCTCCCAAACGTATTCACCAGCAAGGGCACGCGCGATCCCTTCGGCTTCTCAAAAAGCAGCGCAGGTCCAGCACTGTCCGCCTTGCGCGCGGAA
This sequence comes from Candidatus Acidiferrum sp., assembly GCA_035314845.1. GTDB lineage: Bacteria > Acidobacteriota > Terriglobia > Acidiferrales > UBA7541 > Acidiferrum. The sequence goes on along the minus strand of DATFYV010000159.1, from coordinate 5,612 downwards.
TCGCGCGCCACGCGCTGGGTAATCTCGGTAATCTCGAGAATCGGATCAACTTCCGTCTTGATCCGTTTCAACTCCCCGCTCTTCTCCAGCTTCCGCACAAACTCCCGCAAATCCCGATACGCCACGTACACCTCCAACTCGCCCCGCAGGTTGGCACAGACTTCAGTCTGTACATCCACTGCAACCAATCCGGGCACCACGGAAAACTCTAACACGTTCCGCGCACCGATCTTTTTCTCCTCATACCATTCCGTTCTATTCATCCATTTCGATATCTCCTGGGACCCCGGCTGCCCCGTCCCACGCCCCCCTCTCCATACAAACCGCGCGTCCCCTGTAACTTCCTGCACTTTCGAGGGTCTGACCTATGCAATCACCTTAAATCCCAAATCGGAGCACCTCTACAATGCGAGTTCTGGCAACAAAACGCCATCGGATACCAAGCACCGCGCGCATTCGCTCAGGCCAAAACGGTCTGGAGACCCTCCGCGTTTTCCGACACCTATTTCCTCTCTGCCGTACCTTACTTACGCTCGCACTGGCCTGCAGTTTGTTTATGCCTGCGGCCATAGCTAATACCCCTGCCACCGGCGAAAAGGCTCCAGACTTTACGCTCTCGACACCCTCCGGCGCTTCCGTCACCCTCTCCACAGAATTGACCAAAGGCATCACAGTCCTCCTGATCCTTCGCGGCTTCCCGGGTTACCAGTGCCCGTACTGCCAAAAGCAGGTGCATGATTTCCTCGTGCATGCCTCGGACTTTGCTGCCAAAAAAGCAAATGTCCTGCTCGTCTATCCTGGCCCGCCCGCCGAACTCGACCGGCACGCCAAGGATTTCCTGGCGAAGCAAGAACTTCCCGACAACATCCATCTCGTCACCGACCCCGACTACAAAGTCACCAACTTGTACGGCTTGCGTTGGGATGCTCCTCACGAGACAGCCTATCCTTCCACGTTCATCCTCGACAAAAGTGGGAAAATTCTCTTCGAGAAGATCAGCCGCGAGCATGGCGACCGCACCACCGCCACGCAGGTCCTGGATCAAATCGCGGCGAATTAAACCACGGTTCCGGAGTGCAAATCAGCTATCGTAATACCGCCCATTCACCTCGTCCCCGATGATCGCGAACGCGCAAGTAGAAGTCTCCAGCGGATCCGACTTCCAGGAGAATCCAATCGCTGGCACCGCAACCTCCGCTTCCATCTGGCAATCTGCGCGCGTCCCTGTAAACCGGAAATGCTTGGAGGCATCCTCGATTTTCAGGGGCTCGCCAGTGGATTTCCAAACCATCTTGAAACTCATGCGCGCAGGTGTCGCGATAGCATCCAGCGCCGGCCAGTGCGGCTGATCCACCACCGCGATATCGTGCATGTCCAGTGTAAAGGTCTTTCCGTCAGGACTAATCGTCAGGCCCCGCTCCGGAACCGGAACGGTCCAGTACAGCCCGGATGGCGAAATGGGCGGGTGAAAATCATGAATCTGGTTGGCAGGGACAACCTGTCCCTGAAACAACGTGAGTCATATGTGGGTAAAGGAGCCGTTCTGCGTCGTCCGTCCAGCCCAGTAGTCTCCATGCATCACCCCATAATCCGTCGTCGGACTGCCGAAGGCGATCCGATTCCCTTTGTTGTCCGTCCCCATGCCGGTAAACGTGCTGCACCGCGCCACCAGCCCTTTGAAATGGTAAATGTGCGAAGGTTCCAGGTCCGGACGCGCCGGCTGATTGTGGCTCCCATTCTTATCCAGCCAAGGAATGGGATAAGGATCGGTGCCGCCGTTGGCAGTTATCGGTGCTTGCTCCCCAAACGCGGCAACCGCGGTGGGAACTATAAGCGGAACGACCGCCGCGGCGCCAGCCTTCAACAAGTCTCTGCGGCTGCGGAATTTGTTGTTTTCACTCATCACCCACCTCCACCAATCCGCAACCTAGATGCCTATCAGAACCATAAAGACACCTATGTTTTCATTATCGACTGCGTCCCCTCGGCACAAACCGTGCAGCGCGACTTCCTGCTATTCTGGAGAGTGCGCATGATCGGCAAATCTCCAGCCTCGAACGCCTCGCCTTCGGCAACCACGGCGACCCGAGTGTACCTCGATTACAACGCTACCACCCCGGTCGAGCCAGCCGTGCTCGACGCTATGCTTCCTTACTTCACCGAAAATTTCGCCAACGCTTCGAGCATCCACACGCCGGGGCAGCGCGCCCGCTCCGCCGTGGAAACCGCCCGCGAACAAGTCGCCGTGCTGATCGGCGCTAATCCCAAAGAAATTGTCTTCACCAGCGGCGGCACGGAGTCGGACAATCACGCCATCTTCGGAATCGACGCTTCGCATCTCGAATGCTCTACTTCCTTAGCTTGCTCTCGGCACATCATCACCAGCGCCATCGAACACGAAGCCGTGCTCAACGCCTGCCAGGAACTCGAAAAACGCGGCGTGTCGGTCACGTATTTGCCTTTCGATAAAAACGGCCTGGTCGATCCGGCCGCCGTGCGCACCGCGATTCGCCCGGAAACTGTCCTTATCACCATCATGCACGCCAACAACGAACTCGGCACCGTGCAACCGCTCGAGAAAATCGGCCGCATCGCCGCCGAGGCCGATATCTATTTCCACACCGACGCGGTGCAATCCGTCGGAAAGATTCCCGTCGATGTAAACACGCTGGGAGTCGATTTGCTCGGGCTCTCCGGGCACAAAATCTACGCGCCGAAAGGCATCGGCGCGCTGTACATCCGCAGCGGCACGCGTTTGCCACAACTTTTGTATGGCGGGCACCACCAGCGTGGCGCGCGTCCCGGCACGGAAAACGTCGCGGGTATCGTAGGCCTCGGCGCAGCTGCCGCAATCGCGCGACAATCGCTTACTGAAGACGCCGCGCGCGTCTCGGCGCTGCGCGACCGCCTGGAATTCGAAATCCTCGCGCGCGTACCGGACACTCGCGCGAACGCTGCCGCCGCACCACGCACACCCAACACCACCAACATTATTTTCTCGGGCGTCGAAGGCGAAGCCCTCTTAATCGCGCTGGACCTGAGAGGCCTCGCGTGCTCCACCGGAGCTGCGTGCAGCTCTGGGGCGGTAGAACCGTCCCACGTGCTCACGGCCATCGGCCTGACCCCGGAAGACGCCCGCGCCAGTCTGCGTTTCAGCCTCGGCCGTCACACCACTTCGGACGAAATCGATTTCGCGCTACAGGTAGTTCCCGCAGCCGTTACGCATCTCCGTAGTCTTTCGTCAACCTACGGGAGGACATCCGCAGTCGTAGCGCAGAGGGTATAATTCTTAAGTGGCACAGGCAAGAGTGCCTGTACCACTAAGAGACACAGACCTTGAACAACGAAACACAACTCGAAGCGCTGCCGGTGGTGGAGACGACGGAATCGCACGTGGTGGCCGTAGCTATGTCTGGCGGCGTGGATAGCTCCGCCGTCGCAGCGCTTTTGCAACAGCAGGGCCGCGGCGTCATCGGCCTGACCATGCAGCTGTGGAATCAGCGCCGCTTGCCGGAATTGCAAGGCAACGGCCCCGCCCAACATCGTTGCTGCTCGCTCGACGACGTCTACGACGCCAAGCGCGTGGCGCAACACCTGAATTTTCCGCATTACGTAGTAAATTTTGAAGAACACTTTGAAGAACGCGTGGTGCGTCCCTTCGTCGATCAATATTTATCCGGCCGCACCCCGATCGCCTGTACCAACTGCAATACCGACGTAAAGTTTGAACCGCTGCTACGCATGGCGCGGCAAATCGGCGCGGCAAAACTGGCTACCGGCCACTATGCGCGCATCCGCAAGAATGAATCCACGCAGCGCTGGGAACTGCTGCGCGCGCGCGACGACAGCAAGGATCAATCCTATTTTCTCTGGGGCTTGACCCAGGAACAGCTTTCCCGCAGCGAATTCCCCCTTGGGGAACTCTCGAAAGACGAAGTCCGCGAACTGGCGCGCGCCGCGAATCTGCCCGTGGCGGAAAAGCCGGAGAGCATGGAACTGTGCTTCGTGCCCACGGGCAACTACGTACAATTCATCCAGGCTTATTCCGCGGAACGGGGCATCGCGCTGAATCGCAGCGAAGGCGAAATCGTCAACGAAGCCGGCGAAGTCGTCGGCCATCACAACGGTGTGCACAATTTCACGATTGGGCAGCGCAAGGGCCTGGGCTTTGCCGCGGGCAAACCGCTATACGTCCTGAGCATCGACGCGGCAAAAAATCGCGTGGTCGTCGGCGACGACGAGACGCTGCGCACCGCGACATGCGAAGTGGAAAGCGTAAATTGGGTCTCTATCGACGCGCCGACGCAAGCGATTCGGGCCATGGTAAAGATCCGCCACAAGCACGAACCAGCTGTGGCTACCGTCGAAGTGATCGGCGGCGCAGAAAACAACTCGCAGTTCGGCGGAAATGTTCGCGTGACGTTTGACGCACCGCAGCGCGCCATCACGCGCGGCCAGGGCGCGGTGCTCTACAATGAAGATGGCCACGTACTAGCCGGCGGCTGGATTCGCTGACGGGACGAAGAAAGACAAGGATAACGCAGAGACACAGAGGACGCGGAGAAAACGTAGAGCGGAATCAGCGCGGAAATTGCTGGACGAATGGCGGAATGCTAAATGGAACGCGGAATTGCTAGATAAAAAGTTCTTCTTCTTGTTGTTCGAGCGGCTCGTCAGGATTGGAACCACCCTTTGCGGCGCCGCGCGACCGCAAAATATCCAGTCCAACTTTGATACCCGTTAGTAGCGCGGAGGCTTTTTTCACCGGCTGCAGGACGCTGCGGCGCATTTGAATTCCGGCGTCTTCGACGGCTTCCAGCGCGCCGGTCAAAATGCGGTCCGCGTGCACAATCTGGCCACGCAGGCGGTCCGCCGCATCGGTCACCACGCGGTCCACTTTTTGCGCTTGGCCGCGGGCCAAATACACCACGTGGGAAGCATCATTTACCATGCTGGTGATTTTTGGTTGGGTGTCGTCCAGCAATAACTGCGCGCGCGTGATCATGGGACCGACGCGGGAGTTCAGATCATCGGTGGTGCGGTTGACCTTCTCCATGGTGCGCTTCACTTCAAAAAACAGCGCCGCCAGGATGCTCACTTGCACGATTAGCGCAATCGCCGAAACAATACTGAAGAATTCGAGCCAGAATTGCATGCACGCCCCTGCCGCCCCCAAGTGGCGGAATCCGCTTCACACCCTTGCGACCGCTGCGCTCTGCGGTGCCGCGGTCACGAACGAATGGCTCTCGCGCTCCGGCGTTACCGCTTTACGGCTTTATCCGCGCTCCGGGCGCGCCGACGCTTCACGCAGATATGCTTCGCGGCCGGCATCCACGGCTGCGGAAATGGATTCCTTCTTGCGCGCGGCCACGTCCTTGCCGCGTTCAATCAAATCGTCGGCACGTTCGCGGAGTTCGCGCGCTTTGCGTTGGGCAAATTCCTTGCTCTCGTCGGCCTTCTGGGAAATCAGGTCGCGGGTCTCTTCGCCGGAACGCGGCGCAAACAGCACGCCTACGAGGGCACCAACACCCAAACCCACCAAGAAAAAACTAACTTTGGAGCCTACATTGTCCGCCATGGTCGTTATCCTCCGCCGAAAAGTTAGCATGGGG
>DATFYV010000158.1:0-6384 GCA_035314845.1 Candidatus Acidiferrum sp. | reverse complement strand
CGAGACCGATTAGCCGCGCGACGCGCGAATCTTCGCAGGCGGCCCCCAGCCCCACCCAGGACCCAAAACTAAATCCGGCAAGCAGAATTTTTGCGTGGGGGAATTCCGCGGCGAGAAAGTCCAGAGCCGCACGTACGTCCTCGATCTCACCGAGCCCACGATCATGAGAGCCCTCGCTCAAACCAGCGCCGCGAAAATTAAAGCGCAGTACTGGGAGGCCTAGAGCGCCCAGCGATTTCGCGGCTTGATACACCACTTTATTGTGCAGCGTTCCACCAAACAGCGGATGCGGATGGCACACCACCGCCGCCCAGCCCGGTGCCGAGGGCGGCTCCGCGCCGGATGACGCCTCGGTTGCCGCGGGCGTCCACAAAATCGCCTCCAGGCGCCCAACGGGGCCGTGCAGAAAGAAATGGCGCGAGTCGTGAGCGGCGGTCATCGCTGATTTAGAGTGTGGACGGCATCGCTGGGTGCACGGTGTGAGACAGTTAAATCAGAGTGTAACCCACCTGGGGAACAACTCTGAAGCGCCTTGCTTCGCTCTGCCATTCGGAGCCCAAATTCGCTATTGAAAACAAAGGGCGTACGCAAGGCTTATCACCTCGTACTAGGACAAAAATCTTGGATTTTCGCGTTGCAGTTTGCGGAGCCCGATGTTAGTTTTCAGCCAGTTGACGACAGCCCAGGGGGAATGATGAGTACTGGAGCGGAGCGCCGCGAAGCACGGCGGTTCACGATGAGTCTTCCCTTGCGGGTCTTGGGCGGTCCGCGCAACGGCCCAGAAATAGATACTGAAACCCGCGATGTCAGTTATCGCGGCCTGTATTTTATCGCCGAGAGCAATTTCGAGGCCGGTAAGCCTATTAACTTCGTGATCACTCTACCGGAGAACGTAACCGGCGGTGACGTGAAAATCCGCTGCCAGGGCGAAGTCGTGCGCGTGGAATCCGCCGTGAATGGCCGCAGAGGCGTCGCCGCCAAGATCGAACATTACGAATTTGTTCCCACCACCGCTGTGGTTTAAATCGGAATCGGGTTCCTCGCGCCGTTTTTCACCCCGTGAGCCACCACCGCTGCTTCGCCATCATATGTTCGGCATTCTTCCTAACGCTTGGAGCGGTGTGCTCCCTGGGTCGCTTCGGTGTACGCTGGTGAGGTCGAGGAGGGGAGCATGTACCACTACGACGCCAAGATCGCCCTGGAAGAATTGCAGGAAGATGCCTTGCTGCCGCATCCCGTAAAGCTGCGCGACATGATTCTGCGCACCAAACTCGGTCCGCAAGAAGCGCAACTGCTTAATCACGACTTTCAGGAGTATCTGACGCGCTTCGGCGAACTGCAGCGTACCGCACGCGCTGTGCTAGAACGACTCGCTGCCGGCCAGCCCAAAGCCACTTGAAGCCGCGCATCGCATGATCCTGCGTATCAACGCCAAACCTCGTGTGCTGCTGCTCTCCGCATCCTCCGGAGCGGGTCACGTACGCGCCGCGCAAGCGCTGGAAAAAAGTTTTCGCGCCCGCGGCGACTGCACCGTCGAACATGCCGACGCCATGAACTACGTCAGCAAACTTTTCCAGAATATTTACGAGAAGGCTTACATCACCATGGTTCGCCGCGCGCCGGGTGTCATGGGCATGCTGTACGACAGCACCGACCAGCCCTGGCAGCACGAAAGCCGCAGGCTCGCGCTGGACCGCTTGAACACCGCGCCGATGATCAAGCTGCTGAATGAAGTGCAACCGGACCTGTGTGTAGCCACTCATTTTCTGCCCGCGGAAATCATTGCCTGGCTGATTGCCAAAAAAAAGCTGCGCGCCCGCAACGCCATCGTCATCACCGACTACGACGTACACGCCATGTGGCTGTGCCGCACCGTGGACCGCTATTTCGTCGCGCTTCCGGAAGCCGCCGAGTATCTGGCACGCATCGGCGTCCCGCGCGACCACGTGCGCGTCACCGGAATACCGGTCGACCCCGTCTTTGCCGAACCGCTGGAACGTGCCAGCGCTCGAAAGTACTTCTCTTTGGATCACGAAGCCACCACCATTCTCGTGGCCACCGGCGGATACGGCGTGGGCCCGGTGGAACAGCTGGTGGGTTCGCTCCTCGCTTTGCGGCGGACTTGGCAAGTCGTGGCCATCGCGGGCAAGGGCGACAAAGTTCAGCGCCGATTGGAGCGCATGGCGGACGATGCTGGCACGCTACCCAGCGGCAAAGCGCGCCTGCGCGTGGTGGGCTTCACTACGGAAATGGACCGCTACATGGCCGCTGCCGACTTGCTGGTGGGCAAGGCGGGCGGGCTGACCAGTTCCGAGGCTATGTCTCGCGGCTTGCCCATGGCGCTGATCGAGCCGATTCCCGGCCAGGAAGAGCGCAACGCCGATCATCTACTCGAAGCGGGAGCGGCGATCCGCTGTAATAACCTGCCGGCCGCCGCGTGGAAAATCGCGATGCTGCTGGACGATGAGCCGCGCCTGGAGCGCATGCGCGCCGCGGCGCGGCGCATGGGCCGGCCGCATGCCGCGGCCGATATCGCAGAAGACGCGCTGCGGCTGGTAGACTGAAAGTATGGGAGCGTGGCGAATTTCAGGGCGTCCGCGAAATAATCTCATCCAACGTATACAGGCATAGACAGGCGGGCATTCCGCCAAGCGGAAAAGCTGGCGACGAAGGAATCGATGCGACGAAATACCTTGATGATTGATGCGGACGATACGCTGTGGGAGAACAACGTATTTTTCGAGAATTTGATCGAAGACTTTATCACCATGGTCGAGCCGTGCGGTTACGCGCGGGCCTACATCCGGCACATTCTGAACGAAACGGAACGAAAAAATATCCGCCAGTACGGCTACGGCGTACGCTCCTTCGGCCGCTCACTGGAAGAAACCTACCTGAAACTCGCCGAGCATCAGGCCAAACGCGAAACCCTGGCGCAGATTCACGAGCGCGTCGTCGACCTGGAGCGCACCCCGCCAAAAATCCTGGATGGCGTGCCGGAAACGCTCGCATATCTCACCCAGCGTCATCGCCTGATTCTCTTTACCAAGGGCGAGCCTGCGGAACAGGCCGCTAAAGTCGAACGCTCCGGTTTGCAGGGATTTTTCGAGTTTATCGAAATTGTGCCGGAGAAGGATCACGAGACCTACGGCAGCCTGGTAAAGAAACACAAGATCGTGAAATCCCTGGGCTGGATGATTGGCAACAGCCCGCGCAGCGACATCAACCCGGCGATGAAGATCGGCCTGAACGCCGTCTACATCCCGCACCAGCACACCTGGCAACTGGAGCATGAACCAGTCATGGCCGGCTCGGGAAAGCTGGTGATTCTCCCCGGTTTTCGTGAACTGCGCGCGCACTTTTGACCTGCATTTTCGCCATAGTTACGCCGCAGCGGCGCGGCCCAAATTGGCCGTTGCACAGCGGGCCGCAGGCGCTAGCCTTTGTGGGTGCCGGTCTTCAGACCGGCCTATGTAATCCGAGGCTTCACGATCGAAACATTTGGCAATACTTCTCGCGATCCGCAAAACTCCGGAGGAACCCATGGCCACCACTGCCTCTCCAGCCCGCACCGATTGGCGCAAAGAGTGGTTTGAGATTGAAGATGCGGTGTACCTGAACACCGCGATGCAATCGGCCATGCCCAAGGTCGCGGTCCGCGCAGTTCAGGAAGCCATCGAAGGCAAAAAATTTCCGCATCGCATGTCGCAGGTCGCGCACTATGAGGTGCCGGTGCGCGTGCGCTCCGTGATCGCAGAGTTGATCGGCGCGAATCCGGAAGAAATTGCCCTGACCACCGGCGCCAGTTCGGGCCTGGCCGCGCTGGCGTACGGCCTGGCGTGGAAACCCGGCGATGAAGTCGTGACCGCCGCCGGCGAATTTCCTTTGCAGTGTTCCACCTGGCGGCCGATGGAAGAGCGCGAAGGCGTCACTCTCAGAATCGTGAAGCCCAGTGGACGATACATTACCTCCGACGATTTGATTGCGGCGCTAACGCCCAAGACACGGCTGGTGTCCGTCAGCATGGTGCGCTTCGATGACGGCTCGCTGCTGGATGTCCCCAAGCTTGCCGCAGCGTGCCATCAGCAGGGAGCGCTCCTTTCGGTCGATGCCAGCCAGTGCTGCGGAGCGATTCCTCTCGATGTGCGCACGCTGGGAGCGGATCTGGTTACGGCTGCGGCCTACAAGTGGTTGCTGGGGCCGTACGGCACAGGATTTTTCTGGGCCAGCCCAGCACTGACCAGGACGCTGCGCCCCGGTCCCTTCTATTGGCAGAGCATAGATGGAATGAACAATCACCACAATAGCTCGCTCAATCTTTCCGATGCCAAGCCCATAGCCGGTTCGCGGCGATGGGACGCGGCGGAAACCGCCAGCTACTTGAACCTGGCGGCGCTGGAGGCTTCCTTGAAGCTGGTGGCGCAGATCGGTGTCGCGAACGTAGCGGAGCACACGCGCGGACTGATTGATTACATGTATGAGCGTCTTCCAAAGGATCGCTGCGTGCCCTCCAGTCCCGTGGATGCGGCGCACCGCGGACCGTACGGCTGCTTTGCCGGACGCACGCCGGAAAAAACCGCGGAGATTTACGCGCAGCTAACGAAAGAAAATGTAATCGTGAGCTTGCGCGAAGGAAATATCCGCGTGTCTCCGTATGTCTTCAACACCGAGCGGGACATCGACCGGCTCATCAGCGTCATCACTACCTAGCACTTAGTTGCCCAGCACATAGTTGCCGTGGTTACTGGCGCGGGGCGGCGTGGAACGGAATGTGCACGATGGCTTCCAGCTCTACGGGAGCGTCTTCGCGCGTGGCGGGGCGGAATTTCCATTGCGCCAGGGCGCTCATGGAATTAGCGTCTAGCACCGGGTCCAGCCCGCGCACCAGTTGTACGCTGTCGATCGAACCATCTTTGCGAATTACGCCGTACAGCACGATCTCGCCTTCCACGCGGTCCGCAGCCAGCGTTGGCGGATACTTGGGATCGACTTTCTTCAGCGGCACAGGGGCCGCAAGATTCGTGGAGACCAGATGCGAACCGTCGGCGCGCAATTCCGAAAAATTCAGAATCCAGCTTCCCGTCGCGCTATCCAAATTCGGCATGTTGACGTACAGCGTATAAATCTTTTTCCCGCCGAGGAGCTGTTCCGGTTTGGCCCCGGGAGCCAGAGCCGCGAAATTGGGCGGGCCTGTGCGCGCTTGCGTCTCATCCCCTTCAGCGCCGGTGGGACGATGCGTCAGCATGTCGTGCGGCGACGTCAGGCTGAGCTTGGGTATCACCTTGGCCGAACCGCTCCCGGACGAGCTTCCCGCAGCGCCACCCAGTCCCGACATGGTGTTTTTCGCCACAGGATTTCCGCCGCTGATGCTGACCGTCACTGCACTGCTTCCCGGCGTTGCTGCGGGCCCGGACTTTTCTCCCCCTGCCGAAGTTCCAGACGCTACGCCAGCAGCGCCAGGCTTGCCTTCTGGCGAAATCGCCACACGGGCGGAAAGATTGCCCTGCGGAGCAACTACATTCGCGGACGGTGGTGCTGGCGCCGCCGAGAGTGCGATCAACGTCGAGCTCGCATTCCCCGCAGAGGCTGCGCGCGCCTCAGCAAGTTCCGGCGCCACGCTCGGATCCCCGGATTGCGTCCGCTGCGCCAAGCGTGGAGCGGCCCCGGCGTTCAAGGCTAATTTCGGCCGCGCTGGCCCGTTCGCAGTCGCTTGAATGGTGAGATCGGCTTGTTGCTGTTGAAAAACCGGCACGTCCGGCGGCGGAGCAGCCGTCGTGGTGGCAGCGTGATGTTCGCGAGGATGCAGCTTCGCCAGCGCCTGTTCGTCGATCGTCATTCGCGGTTTCGCCGGCTGCGCGGATTGTTCCATTTGCACGATGTTGGGCAGGCTCGGCAAAATCTTCGGTGCCTCCGCCGGAGCTGCGGGATTGATAAGCGTCTGCCGCGGATGCGTGGGATGCGCGGAATCGGTAAAGATACGCTGCCGCGGATGAAACGCCACGGCGTCCGGTGGGGAGGCGATGCTGCGCTCCGCTGCCGCTTTCGCGCGCGGCGCGGGCTTGGCCCGCACACTGGAGAGGTTCAGCAGCGGCAAATCGTTGACCGGCCCGGACCAGGTCAGCTCCGTATTGTCGAACGCCGGATTGTGGCGCACGGCCGTTAGCCAGAGCGGAAACGGCACCAGCACCAGCGTCACATGCAAAGTCAGCGCAACCAGCAACGCCAGCCGCGGGATGCGCCCTTCGATCCAGCCATTTTTGAAAAATCCGTGATAGACATAATCCCTCGCCCAGGTCGGCCCACTGAAAACCGCGGCGAGATTGCTACCAATCCCTTGGTGAAACGCCCCCCAAGACACATCTAGCTTGGGCTGGGCCAGCCGAG
>DATFYV010000157.1:0-4983 GCA_035314845.1 Candidatus Acidiferrum sp. | reverse complement strand
GAAAGGTGGGCGGCCAGTGCGGGAAGTTTTACGCCGTCGTCGGCCAGAAGAAATTTCTGATACCCGGCATCCCACAAACGCGTGAACTGGCCCTTGAGCATCACGGTTGGGAGGATGGTCATCTGGTAGGTGCCACCGGTGCCCTGGCGGAACTCCGCGCCGGAACCGAATTTTTCCACGCGCACGACGCCGCGCGTGCTGCCCACGGAAAATCCCAGGGCCGCGAGCCCTTCAATAGCCTTCGGAGAGAAGCGATCTTCAACATTCCACATAGCAATTTAGGGTAATGAATCCCGCGGCGGCTGTAAAGGCGGGTTCTTCGATGGACGACGATAGTTGGGATGGATTCTCATTTTTGGCGGCGGACGTTGGCAAGGCGAAAGGGCTTTTGGCCGTAGTGCTCAATCTCCAGTTCTTTCTTCTTGTTAAACCTGATTTTGCACAGCGGTGCAAAAGTTCCAGTGCCCTTCCCATCCTTGTCCACATTGAGCACCACAATACCAAAGGGATAGTCACGCGAGCGCGTTCCGTTATACAGCTCAGCAAACGCGATCGGCCTGTCGGTCATTAGCACGATATGTTGTCCGCCATCTGGCGTCGCGCGAATGCGGATGACCCTCATCCCAGTTCCCACGCTTCCGGTCGGCGCCACGCGGCCTTTGTCTTTCATGCTTGAGACGGCGCTCAAGAGCCCGTCCTGCCCCTTTTGCTTCAAGGTGCCAAGAAGCTCGTCGATTTCGCCATCGCCCGACAATTGATCGATGTACACGTCCATGCCGAAACTCTTTCCAGCGGTTTGGCCTGATTGGCCAAAAGCAGTAGCCGAATACTGCGCGGGTACGTTTGGCGTAGGCGCCGCGTCCTGCGCCGCGCTGGACATCGCCAAAAACACCAGCATCACCACGACTGCGAAATAGCGAAGTGCTGACATTTCATCCTCCTTACAGATACGCCAGACAGTACCACGATTCTCCGATCTCGCGAGTAGGAAGGCGGAGCGATAACGCCGCGCTTGGTTTCTTCGAAAACAGCCTTATCACCCACGCCTCGGTTGACCACTTGGGGCAGGCAAGTCGTCTTATCGGAAACTGCCGACTACCAAACTTCCTCCTTGGTTGCTCTGCGGGGCGAAGTACCTTACGATACGGGCGCATGGCGGACTCCCAGCCTTTAGCCGGCAAGAAAATAGCGCGCTACGTCATCCTCGAAAAGCTGGGGGGTGGCGGCATGGGTGTGGTGTACAAAGCGGAAGATACGGAGCTGGGCCGCTTTGTCGCGCTGAAATTCCTTCCCGACGATCTCACCGGAGATTCCCAGGCGCTGGAGCGCTTCCGGCGCGAAGCGCGCGCGGCGTCTTCCCTGAATCACGCGAACATCTGCACCATTTATGAAATTGGCGAACATGAGGGCAAGCGCTTCATCGCCATGGAGTTTCTGGATGGCGCCACGCTGAAGCATTTGATTGCCGGGCAGCCGATGGAACTCGAGCGCTTGCTGAGCCTGGCGATTGAGATTGCCGACGGGCTGGATGCCGCCCATACGGACAACATCGTGCACCGCGACATCAAGCCGGCGAATATTTTTGTGACCAAGCGCGGCGGTCACGCCAAGATTCTGGACTTTGGGTTGGCGAAGGTTTCCGCGGTCCTGCGTTCAGGGAGCGGCAGCGGGAAGAGCGCGATGGAAACGGTGGGTGTGGACCCGGATCACTTGACGAGCCCGGGGACGTCGCTGGGGACGGTGGCGTATATGTCTCCGGAGCAGGTGCGCGGCAAGGAACTGGATCCGCGAACGGATTTGTTTTCGTTTGGCGTGGTGCTGTACGAAATGGGAACCGGGCAGCTGCCTTTTCGCGGAGAAACCTCAGCGGTTATTTTTGAGTCGATCATGAACCGCGCGCCGACTTCCCCGGTGCGCCTGAATCCGGAGCTGCCGGAAAAGTTCGAAGCGATTCTGCAGAAGGCCCTCGATAAAGATCGCAACCTGCGTTACCAGTCTGCGGCGGAGATGCGCACGGATCTGCTGCGCCTGAAACGCGAGGTGGAATCGGGATCGAACCCCAGCGCGTTTGCCGGGCTGACGGCGGAGGATGCGCAACGACCGGCTACGATCGGGGCGCAGGGATCTTCGCGGTCTTCGTCCGCTGCCAGTGCCTCCGGCGGGGCGGGTTCCGGTTCTGCGCCATCGGCGGGAGCAGCTTCTTCTGGATTGGGGTCTGCGGTCTCTTCTGGAGCGGTTGTCGCAGCAGAATCCTCGGCTGCTGCGGCGACGGCTTCGGGAAGTTCAGCGGTGGTTGCGGCGCCCGTTGTAGCCTCGCGCAAGTGGATACCGTGGCTGGGCGGAATGCTGGCGATCGCTGCGATTGCCATTGCCGTGTTTTTCTTTTCCGGGCGGCACGCGCGAGCGCTAACAGATAAAGACACCGTGATGCTGACGGATTTTGTGAATACCACGGGCGATCCGGTATTCGACGGCACACTGAAACAAGCGCTGGCCGTACAACTAGGGCAATCGCCATATCTGAATTTACTGCCGGAATCGAAAATCCAAGCGGCGCTGCAGTTCATGGGGCGCAAGCCGGACGAGCGCATCACCCGGGACCTCGCCAAAGAAATTTCCGTGCGGGAGAGCGCCAAGGCGTACATTTCCGGATCGATTTCCAGCCTGGGCAGTCACTACGTGATCGCCTTGGACGCCGTAAACGCGCAAAACGGGGACACCCTGGCCAGCCAGCAGGTGGAAGCGGAAAACAAGGAGGCCGTACTCAAATCCCTGGATTCCGCCGCCACCGACCTCCGCAAAAAATTGGGGGAATCGCTGGCCAGTGTACAGCAGTTTGCGACGCCGTTGGAGCAAGCCACCACTTCGTCCCTGGATGCCCTGAAGGAATACAGCCAGGGTGAGGAACTGCACATGCGGCTACAGGAGGGGCCGGCGGTACCGCACTTCAAGCGGGCGATTGATCTCGATCCGAATTTTGCCATGGCTTATGCCGTGCTGGGTGTGTGCAACTCCAACCTGGGCAACGCCAAGGAAGGCAACGACCAGCTGAAGAAAGCCTACGAATTGCGCGACCGCGCCAGCGAACGCGAAAAACTGTACATCGAAGGCCACTACTACGACATCGTCACCGGAGATGCCGAGAAAGCTTTGCAATTGTACGATCAGTGGCATCGCACCTATCCGCGCGACAATCGTCCGTTGAGCAATCTAGCTTTGTATTACCAGGTCCTGGGCGACTACGAAAAATCGCTGCAGCTTAGCGCGCAGAACATGCAACTGGACGCCAATGACGCGTTCGCGTATCAGAATGAAGCGTTCGCGTATCTGTATTTGAACCGGCTAGACGAAGCGCGCACCGTGGCACAAAACTCCATTGCCAAACAGCGGGACTCGCAATCGATCCACTACCTGCTGTTCCAATTGGCGGCGTTGAAGAGTGACGAAGCCGGAATACAGAGAGAGCAGGCTTGGGCCGCGGGGAAAGATAGCGAACCGTGGATGCTGGCGTTCACCGCGGACTATCAAGGCAGCAAGGGACACCTGAAGCTGGCGCGGGAAATTGGGCAGCAGCAACTGGCAGCCGCAAAGCGCGAAGGACTGAACGAGATGCCCGCGGGTCACCTGGTTAGAGAGGCCCTGCGCGAAGCCAGCTTCGGCTATTCGGAGAGTGCGCGCCAGAGGGCTGCTGAGGGGCTGCGCTTGCCAGGCGAGCGGACCACCAAGGCCAGCGCCGCGGTGGTGTTCGCACAGATTGGGGATGTGGCGCAAGCTCAGAAGGTAATCGAGGAAGTGACGCGCGAGTTTCCGTCAGACTCCGGCGTGAAATATGGGTATGTGCCGAGCGCGCAGGCCATGCTGCTGACGCATCAGAAGAGATTTCCGGAGGCGCTGGCGGTGCTGGAACCGGCGCGTAAGTATGATCTCGGCTTTCCGTTTACGTTTGGGACGTACCTGACCATGTACACGCGCGGACTGATTTATCTACAGCAGCGTGATGGCAAGAGTTCCGCGGCGGAATTTCAGAAGATTTTGGACCACCGGACCTTGTTTGCGCCAAGTGAGCTGATTCCGATGGCGCAGTTGAATTTGGCGCGCGCCTACGCGTTGCAGGGCGATGCGGGCAAAGCGCGCACCGCCTATCAGGATTTTTTTGCCATGTGGAAGGATGCGGATCCCGACATTCCGGCCCTAATTCAAGCCAAGGCCGAGTACGCGAAGTTGTAGTGGCGAAGTCCGCGCTGCGGGGTTCGCAGTTGGTTATTTGTTCGCCGCCGTGTGCGTGATCGAATCAGATCGACCAGAGACGCCAAATTCTCTCTGACTCACAACTCCAAGCGTAGCCGATAGAAGCTGAGGACGACGTCGCCCTGTTTCAGAATGCGAACTCGCTTGAGGTGCGAGAATTCTTCGGGCAGCTCGAATTTACGTGTATGTTCGGCGACCACCACGGTGTCGGGGGAGACGAACGGCGCGGCACTCAGGAAATTCATCACCTCGAGGTATTCCTTGGCGGCGGCATAGGGCGGGTCCAGGAAAATAAAATCGAAGGCGAAGACTCGTCCATCCTGGATCTGCCGCTTTTGCAATTTTTCCAGAGCGCGTTGTGCGTCCATGGCCAGGACAGTGGCTCCGCGCCGGATATTCAGTGCATTGAGATTCTCGCGGATTAATTTGGCGGCAGGGGCGTGATTTTCTACAAAGAGCACGTCTTGCGCGCCACGGCTGAGAGCTTCAATGCCGATCGCGCCGGTGCCAGCAAAAAGATCTAGAAAATGTGCGCCGCGGATATTGGGGCTGAGTACGTTGAAGAGCGTTTCGCGCAGGCGATCGCTGGTAGGGCGCAGGTTGGACGTGTTTAGCGATTTTAGTTGGCGGGAACGGTATTCACCGGCTATAACGCGCATAGTTGTGACTTCCTGATTTAGCCCACATGCGCCAGGTGGTAGCGGCGCTGCCATTCCGCGGGCAAGGTACGGAGAA
>DATFYV010000156.1:0-5577 GCA_035314845.1 Candidatus Acidiferrum sp. | reverse complement strand
GTTCTCCCGCGGTCCGCGTTCACGCAGAATCTCGCCGCCATTCTGGAGACCGCGAAAGACTAAATGCTGAGCTTTCGTCGCCATGCATTGCTCAAGATTTGTTCTTCGCAGCGGCCTTGGTGTCTAAACAGGCCAGCCATGGGGAAATTCTGCCGCGGTATCGTTTTACTGGCGCTGTTCGCCGCAGGCAGTTTCGCGCAAGAATCCAGTTCCGCGCCCGCCGCAGCAACTTCTGTGGCGACCACTGGCGCTTCTGGTGCCCTCAGTCAGGCGCTGTCCGCTGCCTGCTCGCAGTCGCAAACGGATTTCGCCAAGTTTCTTACCGCACGTAACAAGGAAGCCTTCGCGCGCATGACCCCAGCCGCCCGCGTCGCGCTGATGAAACGTTTCGTGCTGCTCAGCCAGCCGGGCAAACCCAGCACCACGCTGAATGCCTCCGGCCGCCCCACGGTTCGTTGCGATACTCCGGATGGCGCGGCGGAAATTCAGATCGGCGGCGCGGATCAAACGGATAGTCTAGCGTTCCTCCCGGTGGAACTGCGCGACGCCACCGACCTGGCGGGCAGCGATGTGGTCCGGGTGAACATGGGGATGGTCCGCGAAGACAATCAGTGGCGTTTGCTATCCCTGGGATTGGTACTCCTCGACCTCCCCTCTCTGGAATTGGAATGGAATTCGGCGGAAATCAGCGCCAACGAGAGTGCTGCTCTGGAGACCATGAAGGCCGTGGTGCAAGCTATCGAGACCTACCGCCGGACATATACGCGTTTGCCGGAGTCGCTCGCGAAGCTAGGGCCGCCTCCGGCCTCCCCCACCGGCAAAACCAAGGCTAAACCCACGCCAGATGCCGCCGACCTGCTGGACGCGGAGCTCGCGGGAGGCTCCAAAGACGGTTACGCCTACCGCTACGTAGTTGTGGGAGCCAGCACCCTGGGCGCCGTGGCCCAATATGAACTGGCCGCTTCTCCGGTCCCTTATGGCAGCGCGGGCCGCCGGTCCTTTCTTCGCGATACGGCCGGAACCATCCACGCCGCGGACCACAAAGGCGCGGTCGGCAGCGCCACAGACCCCAAAATCGAGTAAGAACCCGGGCCGGGTGTGTTACCGCTGCTGAACCGACACGCGCCACTCTACGGAATTCGCGTTTGTAACCGCAACAGCTTGACGCTACTATCATGCGATTCCCTAATGCGCTCCCGTTCATCGTATCTTCGTCTGATTTTGCTGATGTTAGGCACCGGTTTGCTTCTGGCGTGCGCCGCGAACGCGCGCGCGCAGAGCGACTCCATGTTCGGGCCGCTGCCGGTTTTTGAGTTTCACAGCGGCTTTTGGTTAAACCTGCATCACACGCTCTACCGCGAGGCAAAAGAACGCATAACCCCAGCGGAACATCAACCGGGAAAGTATGCTCATCCGGAGGACTCGCCAGCACCGCTGCCGCGTCTCGCGCTGACGCCGGTAGAGCAACGCGCGTGGAACGACGCGGTGAATTACTACGCCGCGAATTACGCCACGCGCGACCTGCTGTTCAGCAACGACTTGATCGTGCTGAAAGATCAATTGGGAGATTTCGAGGACTGCGACGAACTCTCCGGCGCCAAAAAGAAAACTTGCGACGCCGGGCTGCCCGCCGACATCACGCGCCTGCTGGAAGCGGCCGGGGCCGTGTATCGCGCACACTTCTGGGTGCAGCACGATCACGCGAACCGCCGATGGATCGCGGCCGTCGCGCCGCTGGTGCGGGAGCAAGGCGTGGGGCTCTCCGAGCGCCTGGCATCGATCTACCAGACGCGCTGGCCGAAAAACAAGATTCGCGTGGACGTTTCCGCATACGCTAATTGGGCCGGCGCCTACACGACGCTCGATCCCTTGCGCGTGACCATTTCCAGTCTGGATCCGCGCAATCAAGGCGCGCAGGCGTTGGAAGTGCTGTTTCATGAAGCTTCGCATGGCATCGCCGAACCCGTGGAACAAGCCATCGCTCGCGAATGCAAGCAGCGCGATAAAGCCATCCCGCGCGATTTGTGGCATGCGCTGATCTTTTACACCACCGGCGAAGTGATCCGCCCGGTCATGACCGCGGCGACCGATGGGTCACCCGATGGCACACTGATCGCCGATGCCGGGGATGGCAATACGCCGGGCGGTGGTTACACGCCATATGCGGTGAAAGAGGGACTGTATCAGCGCGGGTGGGACGATTACCTGAAAGTGCTGTCGCGCTTTTGGCAGCCGTACCTCGACGGCAAGGCCACCTTCGATGACGCGGTGGCCCGCATGGTGTCGTCGTTATAGAAGTTGTGGAAATACTTTTGCATGCACCCGTTCGGTGCGTTGCGCCGCTCTAACAGTCGGGAGCCGTAATCATGGCCGCGAGAAAACCCGCTTCGTCACGAAAAAAGCCCGCTGCCCGCAAATACGGGCCCGCAGCGGCCAAGAGTGTAAAGTCCGCTATGCGCCGGGAGAAGCGCGGAACGTTGCGCTCCGGCAAGGGCGGAAAAGGCGGGGTGGTGACCAGCCGGAAGCAGGCGATCGCCATCGGCTTGTCCGAAGCGCGCAAAAAAGGCGCCAAAGTCCCTCGCAAGAAGTCTTAACTGTTATTAGCGCGTTGTGTGCCTCGTAGCCATCATGCGGGGGGACGCGATGTGACGGAGCGATGCCCGTCGGTCGTACCGCCTAAGACGTGCTCTGCACCAAACCGGTACGGCTCCTTTCCCAGAATTGAACTCCACCGAACTCCATTCCTGCCCGTCACCTCTCCGATCAACGATTCGTGACCATTTACCAGCGAGACTAACCCAAATCTGCCCCTCCGGGACCGCCTGCAAGGTGGAATCAAAGATGCGGTGGTCTCGGCGGGCGTGCGCAGAGGTGTGGATATAGAGAGGAATGAACCATGAATAAATTCTCGCGCAGTTGCGGTGAGACGCGCGCATGTTCGTAATCATCGGCATCGTCGTGGTTCTGGGCGCGGTGGTGGGCGGCTATTTGATGGAGCACGGCAACCTGAAGGTCTTGCTGCAGCCGGCGGAGCTGGTGGTGATCGGCGGCGCGGCGCTCGGAACGCTGTTGATCGCCAACCCGTTGCACATCCTGAAAGCCATCATCGGGGGGATGCTCGGCACCCTGAGCGGTTCCAAATACAATCAGGCAACCTACCTCGAGACGCTAAAAATGATGTACGAACTGCTCAGCCGCGCGCGCAAAGAAGGGCTGATGGCCCTGGAAGCGGACAGCGACGCGCCGGACAAGAGCCCGGTGTTCTCCAAGTATCCGAAATTTCTGAAAGATCACCATGCACTGGATTTTGTGTGCGACACCATCCGCATGGCTTCCGGCGGCGGCGTGGAAGCTTTTGACGTCGACCAGATGATGGAGATGGACATGGACATTCATCACCACGAGGCGGGCAAGACCGTCGGCGCGCTGTCCACGGTGGCCGACGCCTTGCCGGGCCTGGGAATTGTGGCGGCCGTGCTGGGAGTTGTCATAACCATGGGGGCACTGGGTGGGCCGCCGGAAGAGATTGGCCACAAAGTAGCAGCGGCGCTGGTAGGCACATTTCTAGGCATCTTGCTGTGTTATGGAGTGGTCGGGCCGGTGGCCAGCAATATGACTAAAACGACGGACGACGAGCATTCCTACTACCAAGTATTGCGCGCCATCATCGTCGCGTTCATGAAGGGCTCGCCGCCGACGGTTGCAGTGGAATACGGGCGACGGAGTATTCCGGGAAATGTGCGGCCAAAGTTTCAGGACACCGAGAAATACATCAAGGGCGGCGCAGCAGCGGCCGCCGCCGCGCCGGGCGCTTGAAAAAAGGATCCCGTGGCAGACCAGAAGACCACACAGCCGATCATTATCAAAAAAAAGATCGTCCACGGCGGGCACCATGGCGGGGCGTGGAAGGTGGCTTATGCGGACTTCGTGACCGCGATGATGGCGCTGTTCATCGTATTGTGGCTGATGAACACCACGCAAACCGTCCAGGACGCGGTGAGCGGCTATTTTCGCGACCCGTCTGGAACGTCGAAAAAAATTGGCAGCGACGTTGCCGGACCAAAGGGCGTAGCCGCCGCTGCAAAGGAAGACATGGCGGATTTGAAGAAGCAACTGGAAAGGGCCATCAGTGAAGTTCCCAACTTTGATAAATTTAAAAATCACATTGACATGACCGTGACCAGCGAAGGACTGCGGATCGAACTGACGGAATCCGCCAAGGGCACTTTTTTTGACAAGGGCAGCGCCAAGATCACCGGTGACAGTGTGGAGTTGATTAGCACGCTGGCGGAGCAAATCGGCAAGTTGCCCAATAAGCTGGCGATCGAGGGGCACACGGATTCCGTGCCTTACGGACCAGGCGCTTTGTATACCAACTGGGAATTGTCCTCGGATCGCGGCAACGCCGCCAGGCGGCTGATGCAAGCGAATAAAGTGCGGCCCGATCAAGTGACCCAGGTCCGAGGATTTGCGGATCAGCGCTTGCGCACGCCCGCAGCGCCCGCGGATCCATCAAATCGGCGGATTTCGATCATCGTGCTGTATCTGCCCAAGGCAGAGGAAGGCAAAGTATCTTCAGGCCAAGAAGCACGAAGGAAAGAGCAGCCCGGCGACACCGCTGGAGCGGGCGCGAAGAAAGAATAACCCTAGTTTAGCAGGCGCCGGATGTTCTCGCGGCGGCCACAGTGCAGGGCGCTTATGGTTTTTGTGGTGACGGCGGCGGCGCAAACTTGGCGTCATCGACGGGCACATTCTGCTGCATCTGTTCGACTTGAATGGTGAAGCGGTTGCCGGGGCGCGCCAGCGTCCAGCGGAAGGGAATTTTTATCCCGTCGGTATCGCGATAATCGGCGTAATCGATTTGCGTGGGGTTTCTGCCGAGGGGCGTTTCGGCATAGCGCACCAGGCGGACGAGCAGTCCCGTTTGCGTGTCGAGATACAGGCGCAGCGGCGGCTGTCCTTCCTTGCGGCCAATAACCAGATAAGTGTCGTGGCGATCGATTTTTCCCCCCGGTTCCACGCGGAATTTCTCGTAACGGGATTTGATATCGATCGGAAAATAAAAATCCGCATCGATGTCGGCAGCGGCATTTTCCGCGTCGGACATCATGTGCACGCGGCTGGGAACGCTGAGCCAGCCTTGATGGCCGTCGAAAGCTGTAAGGCTGTCGCCATCTTTCAGGTGCATGACCGAGAGGCGCTTGTCCGGGGCCTTGGCGTAAACGTCCACGGGCACGTTCTGCCCGGCAAAACTGGCGGTGCCTTTGGCCACGCGGCTGGTGATTTTTTGCAGCGCAGCCGCGCCGCCAACGGCGGCTAAATATTTATCCAGCAACTGATCCGCTGCCGGCAGCGCAGCTTTCGCGCTTTCACTTGCTTCCTCCATCGGGCCGGTTTCTTCGCTGCTGATCACCGGTGTGGCGATAGGCTCGGCGCCGCCGCGGTGGCAGGAGTAACAGGTAACCTCGCGGTGACCTTCGAAATTGTCCGCGTTGATGGCTATCATCATGGCCATCATTTTGCGCGCGATGAGCTTGGGCTTTTTGTCGTCTTTCTCGAAGGCCCCGTGCACGTGGC
>DATFYV010000155.1:0-7441 GCA_035314845.1 Candidatus Acidiferrum sp. | reverse complement strand
GGACTCGGAAAAAACCGCATCCGCAGCATCGATGAACGGCTGAATCAGTTCCATTCTCATGAGCCATGCTCCTCGGAAAGGATTTGTGCCCTTCTCATGACGATTGCTCTTCCACCAAAACCGCGGGCAAGCGCACCGCGGGACCGGAAGCCGCGGGATCGTCGCTCAGCACATAGCGCAAAATTTCGTACAGCACTTCGGCCTTGACGGGCTTTTGCACGAAATGCTTGGCGCCTTTCTGTAGCGCGGCCAAAATATTTTCCTGATAGCCGACGGAGGAAACCATCACGATGCGCGCATGGGCGTGCTGACGCACGATGCGCTCCACGGCTTCGATGCCCTCCATCTGCGGCATGGTGATGTCCATGAGCACCACGTCGGGCTTGCTGCGATTGAACTCCGCGATAGCCGTGAGGCCGTCGCCGGCTTCGCCGGCCACTTCGCCGCCGAAGAGTTCAATCATCTTGATGAGATTTTTTCTGGCGAAAACGGAGTCGTCGACCACCAGATAGCGGACGATCTTGTTTTCTTTGGTGAGCAGCGTGGCAAATTGTGACATAACGTCTCCTGTTCCCCGAGGGCGCGATCAACCGCGCAGCGGAGAAACGGTCCTCTTATCGGATTTTTCGAGCGAATCGTTTTTGTCGGACTTATCGTTCTTGTCGTTCTTATCGGGCTTGTCGGGTTTATCGAGCTTGTCCTCGGAAACTTGGGATGTGGAAGCCGTCCGGTCCGCACCGCTTTGCCCGACCAGGAACGGAGCGATGTTATCCAGCGGAATCACCTTGGCCGCATAGCCTTTCAGGATGGCGGCGCGCGGCATGCCGGCGACGACGCAGGTCTCTTCGCTTTGCGCCACGGTAAAGCCGCCGGCGTTTTTAATGGCCCCGAGTCCTTCCGCGCCATCTTCACCCATTCCCGTCATGAGCAAACCGATGGATAGCGGGCCAAACTCCTGAGCCACAGAATGGAACAACACGTCGGCGGAAGGGCGATGGCCGTTGACGGGCGGCGCATCGGAAAGGACTACCATGTCTCCGCGCGGCATGCGCCGCACGGTGATGTGGCGATTGCCGGGACAGACCAGCACGCGGCCGGCGAGCAACATATCCCCGGAACGAGCTTCCTGCACGAAAAGCTGGGAGCAATCGTCAAGCCGGCGAGCAAACATTTCCGTAAAGCCTTCCGGCATGTGCTGCACGATGACGATGGCGGAAGAAAAATCCGCGGGAAGCTGGGAAAGCAAAAACTCGAGAGCGTTAGGACCGCCGGTGGAAATACCGATAGCGATGACGCGGCGCGCGGGACTGGCGGGACGCACGGTCTTTCTGGCGTTGGTCCGTGTTTCCACGGGACTGACGGCGGGAAGCTTGCGGCCGGCGGCGCGCTTGGCGACTTTGATTTTTTCGATCAGGGCTGCGGCAATAGAGTCTAGATTGCCGGAAGCGGCATCGTGGGGCTTGGCGATGAAATCCACGGCGCCAAGAGCCAGAGCCTTCAGCGTGAACGATGCGCCTTCCTTGGGCGGAGTACTCAGAAGGATGACGGGCATGGGCGCGCGGCGCATGATCAGGCTCAAGGTCTCCATGCCATCCATGCGAGGCATTTCCAGATCGAGAGTGACCACGTCGGGATGCAATTCCTCGATTTTTCTGAGCGCGAAGGAACCGTCCATGGCGGTGCCCACCACTTCAATCTCCGGATCGCGGGAAAGGATCGCGGGGATGAGCTTGCGCATCAGCGCGGAATCGTCGACGACGAGGACACGAACGCGTTCGTTCATGCGATGGCCCCCAGAGGATTGCTGCGGCTAAGACGAGAAAG
Organism: Candidatus Acidiferrum sp.; assembly: GCA_035314845.1. Lineage (GTDB taxonomy): Bacteria > Acidobacteriota > Terriglobia > Acidiferrales > UBA7541 > Acidiferrum. Next base: position 5,617 of record DATFYV010000155.1, on the reverse strand, counting down.
AACCGCGGGCACATTCAGGATCAGCACCACGGTGCCGTCGCCGAGGATGGATGCGCCGCTGACGAGATCGCTGGAAATGATTTCCGTAGGAAGGGCTTTGATCACTAACTCCTCTTCGCCAACCAAGCTATCCACCACGAGACCGAAGCGCTTTTCCGCAGCGCCGATGACGATGACGAACGTGTTCTTTTTCTTTTCGAGGGGCGCTTGTACAGCATGAATCTTGGCCAAGTGGTCGAGACGAATGAGGGTAAGAATCTGTTCGCGCAGGCGCAACACCTCGCGGCGGTCCACGCGGCTGATGTCGCGTTCCTGAACACGAGTAATTTCCACCACGGAGGAGAGTGGTATGGCGAACAGACGCCCGCCGATACGGAAAAGCAAAGTCTGAATACTGGCCAGCGTTAGCGGCGCGCGAAGCTGAATGGTGGTGCCGCGGCCGGGCTGGCTGGAAACATGCACGGTGCCCTTCAGGCGGTCGAGCACGGTGCGCACCACGTCCATGCCCACGCCGCGCCCGGAGACGGAAGTGATTTCTGCGGCGGTGCTGAAGCCGGACTCGAAAATGAGATTAAAGGCGTCTTGTTCGGTGAGGCGCTCGGCCTCTTCGGGAGTGAGAAAACCGGATTGCAGGGCGCGGGAACGGACGCGGGAGACCTCGATGCCCTGACCGTCGTCGCGCACTTCGATCACTACCTGAGTGCCCTGATGATAGGCCTTGAGATGAATGGTGCCGCGTGCGGGCTTGCCGGCGGCCACGCGGGCGTCGGCGGGTTCGATGCCGTGATCCACAGCGTTGCGGACCAGGTGCATGAGTGGTTCGCCAAGGGCGTCAAGAATGCCTTTGTCCAAATCGGTGTTCTGGCCGGAAATTTCCAGAGCCACATCCTTACCGCACTGCTTAGCGACGTCGCGCACGACGCGGGGAAAGCGGCGAAAGAGCTGTTCGACGGGGACCATGCGGATCTTGAGCACGCATTTGTGCAGCTCTTCGAGGACGCGGGACTGAAAGGAGACGGCTTCGGCCAGCTTGGCGCGCACGGGATCGCGGGCATGGCGGGCATCGATTTCGGAAAGCGCGCGATGGAGCATGGATTTGCCGATGATCAGCTCGCCGACGAGATTCATGACGGAATCGATGCGCGCGGCGTCCACACGCAAGCTGCTGTCGGAAGCGGCGGCCACGGCGGGGCTTGCGGCGGCGGAAAGAGCAGCGGAATCCGCGGATGGAGCTTCGGAAGTTGCGGCGGAATCGGCGCGATGCTGGGCTTCGAGTAAGTCAGTAAGGAGTTCGTGTTCGGGAGAATCCACGGCGGAAGCGCGCACGATGTGCACGGCGGAGACGATGGCGGGAATTTTGCAACGGGCGGCAATATTGCCTTCCGGCTGCTGGGTGGCAATGGCGGCTTCGACGACATCCACATTGGCGGCGGCGACATTGTCCTCGGGACGCAAGGCAATGACCGTGCCGATGGAGTGCAAGACGTTGCGAATGAGCTGAAAGGCGGCGGCGCGCATGGGACTGGCGGGATCCACGCGCAGGGCGATGTTGTAGACCGACTCGCCGCAGTGCACGGCTTCGGCAATCATGAGCTGCTCGTACTCGGTCCAGGCAAAGGTGGCAAAGGTATCCGCAGTTTGCGGCGCGGCGTCCGCGGCCGGAGTGGGAGCGCCGGAGAGGTCGCGAATGATAGCGCGCAAGCTATCGAGAGGCGGCGGCGGAGTCTGATGCTTATAAGCGCGCAAAAGGGCGTCAAAGGCGTCGGCAGCGGTAAGAACCACTTCCGCCAGGCGCTGGCCCTGCACCTGCGCGATTTGCAGAGTCAGAATGTCTTCCAGTTCGTGAGCGAATTCGCTGATGAGGGTGAAGCCACAAGCGGCGGAATCGCCTTTAAGAGTATGCACCGCGCGGCGCACACGGCGAAGAACCTCCTCGTCGGTGGGGCGGGCTTCGAGCTCGAGGCCGGCTTCATTGAGGGACTGGAGGATTTCCGCAGCAGTCTCAAAGAAGAAGGCGCGCAGCTCGGCATTGCGATCCTCGGGCAGATAGTTCAAGCACCCACCTCGACGCGCTGATACGCGGTGCCGTTGTTTTCATGCACCATGCGGAATTTTTGCGTCAGGCCGAAAAGGCTTTCGGCGTGGCCGACAAACAGGTAACCGCCGGGATTCAAACAGTTCCAGAATTTGTCGATGAGGCGCTTTTGCTCCGCTTCGTCAAAATAGATCATGACATTGCGGCACAGGATGATGTCGTTGCGGCGGGGGAGAAATTCGGTTTTGAGATTGTGAAAGTCGAATTGTACGAGTTCGCGGAGCTGAGGTTTGACGGCGTATTTGTCGCCGGCTTTTTCGAAGTAGCGGAGACGGGTGGTGTAGTCGACGGGCTCCATCTGCTGCTCGGTGTACAGGCCCTGCTGACCGACGCGCAGAATGGCATAGCTAATATCGGAAGCCACCAGTTCCAGTTTCCATGGCGGAGGAATGATGGGCTTGGGAGACGGCATTTCGAAAGGCAGCGGATTGCGCAGGTAGTAGTACGCCAGCGCGTCGCTGATGAGCATGGCGACGGAGTAGGGTTCCTGGCCGGAAGAGCATCCGGCGCTCCAAACGCGCAAGCTGAAATCGCGGCGTTCCTGTTTTTTCTTCAGCAGGTCTTCGAGAACGGTCTTTTGCAGCAGGTCGAGCTGCGGACGGTTGCGAAAGAAACTGGTTTCGTTGACGGTGAGATTCTCGAGCAGCTGGGCGAGTTCGGTCTTGCCCTCGCGGCTGGTGAGCAGGCGGTAGTAGCTATAAAAAGAATCGATCTGGCAGGCTTTGAGGCGGCGCTGCAAGCGGTCTTTCAAAAAATGGGAGCGGCGTTCGTCGAAGAACATGCCGCATTCCTGGTACACCAGGGTTTGCAGCAGCTTCAGCTCTGGTTCGGTGAGCTGAATGGGGGGAACGGTAAGAGTAGCCATGACGTTCGTGAGCGGCTTCACCTTGCAACGGCGACAGGCTCGGCGACCTCCTCGAGGCGTTTGTATTCCGGGCGGTGCAAGAGGCGGGTGATGTCCAAGAGAATGATGAGGCGGCCTTTGAGTTTTCCGACGCCGACCACGTAGCTGGATTCGCCCTCGGCAAACACGCTGCTGGGAGCCTCGATATCGGCGGGAGGAATTTTCAGCACTTCGGAAGCTGCGTTGACGATAAGGCCGAGAAGTTTATTGTCCAGGTCCACGACGAGAATGCGATTCTTTTTATCCTGGACGATTTCTGCCTGGCCAAAGCGCTTGCGCAGGTCCATGACGGGAATGATTTTGCCGCGCAGATTGATCACACCCTCGATGAGATCCGGAGCGCTAGGCACGCTGGTGATTTCCGGAACGCGCACGATTTCACGGACGGAGCCTATGCGCACGCCGTAGGTCTCGGTGCCGATGCGGAAGCCAACGACTTGGATGTCTTTTTCCACCGTTGCCCTCGAACTCACGCGTTGGTCATTTCGGCGAATTCTTCGTGCTGCTCGCGCGAGGACGAAGCGCCCGAGCGCCTGTCTGCGTGGCCTCCGAACTTGTGGCGTGATGGCGTGGCGCGTTGCAGAACAAACTTGTCCATGCTATCGAGCAAATTGCGCGATAGCTTGAGCATCTGCTCGGCGGCGGCGGAAAGCTCCGTGGAACTGGAGGCGGATTGCTGCACCAGTTCGCGCATCTTGTCCATGGCGCGGACCACGGCCTGCGCTCCGCTGGCCTGCTCTTCAACGGCGGAATTAATTTCCTGGGTGATTTCGGTAAGGCGGCTGGTGGCCTTGGCAATCTGTGAGGAGCCCACGGACTGCTCGTTGGTGGCGGCGCCGATTTCCTGAGAGAACTTGTAGACCTCGGTGACCACGTTGGAGATTTTGTGCAGCGCGGTGCCGAGATCGTTGCCGAGAGTTAAGCCTTCCTCGACGATGCGGGTGCTGCGCTCCATATTTTCGACGGCCTGGCGGGCTTCGCGCTGGATGCTCTGGATCAGGTCTGCGATTTCCTTGGTGGATTGCGTGGATTTTTCCGCGAGCTTGCGGACTTCGTCGGCGACTACGGCAAAGCCGAGGCCGTGTTCGCCGGCGCGCGCGGCTTCGATGGCGGCGTTGAGGGCTAAGAGGTTGGTTTGTTCGGCGAGGTCGTCGATGACTTCGATGATCTTGCCGATGTCGTCGGCGCGATGGCCGAGCACGTTGATGATTTCGGCGGAGGACTGGATGGCCTTGTTGGTGCGGTTGAGGCCGTCGGTGGTCTTCTCCATGGTCGCGATGCCGGTGCTGACTTCTTCGCGGGAACGATTGGCGATGTCGAGGAGGACTTTGGCGGTGTCCGCTACGCGCTGGATGGAGGTGACCATCTGGTCGATAGAGGCCGAAGTTTCGGCGACGCTGCTGGCCTGAACTTGGGTGTTCTTGACGACGTTCTGCACGTTAACGCTCATCTCGTGCATGGTGCTGGTGACTTCTTCGATAGCCGAGGAGGCCTGCACGCTGACCTTGGCGGATTCATCGGCAGCGCCGGCAACTTGATTGGAACCCGCGGAAACCTGGCTGGCGGAATCGCGGGTGGTGCGCACGAGACTCTGCAAGCCGTGGGACATTTGCAGGAAGGCGTTGCCGAGGGTGTCCCGTTTGGAGCGCGGGACGACTTCGACGCTGAGATCGCCTTCAGCGACGGCCATGGAAACGGCGGCCATTTCACGCAGATAGGCGACCATATTGTTGAAGGTGGTGGCTAAAGCCCCGAGTTCGTCGGTGCGATGGATGTCGATGTTCTGGTCGAGGTCGCCAGCGTCGCCGATTTCGCGGGCCACGGTGATGAGGTGGCGCAGCGGCTCGGTGATGGAGCGCGCAGTGTAAATTGCAGCGCCAATGCCGATGATCAGGGCAAAGAGCGTGCCACCGGTGGTAACGATGGTGCTGACAGTGCTGGCGGTCGCGGCGGATTTTGCCGATTGGTCGAAGGCCTTGCTGATGTCCTGGGCGCTTTGGTCCAGAACCACGGAGGACTTGGTGAGCCAGGAACTGGGATCTTTTTGTAGATAGAAGATCTGAAGGTCGGAGACGGTGGCATCGCCGGAATCGACCTGATGCCGCTTGGCGAGGAGGGGCTTGGCGAAATTGTCGGCCCAACTGGTTTCTGTGGATTCGACCTGCAGGAGTCCCGTGCGCAGGGCTTCGGTGGCTGCCTGAGACTGCCCGCGCTTGACCAAGTCGGACATGGTGGTGAGGCCTTTGGTGACGCGATCCTCGTCGCGGGGGTCGCCGCTGAGGAGGAAATTGTTGAGATCCAGGCGATTGAGCATGATCTGGTAGCGCACGGATTCGATGGTGCGCACGCCGTCGAGGGCTAGAGCGGCATCGTTGCGCGCGGACTTTTCCTTGATGCCGGCAAAAATATTGACGAGCAGCAAGCCCAGCAGGATTACCAGCACGCTGCCGAACCCGAGATACAGTTTTCTGCCAATTGTCATTGCAAAACTCCTCCACTCACTGCTGGTCGCCCCGACTCGCCGCGCGGGGTGTAGACCCGGGCAAGCTGGGTAGCCGTCTCGCGCTCGCGGGACGCCCCCCAAGGGAAGCTTCCGGCGGCTCGCTGCCGTTACTCAC
>DATFYV010000154.1:0-6717 GCA_035314845.1 Candidatus Acidiferrum sp. | reverse complement strand
GAGACGCAGCGTGAGGGCAACGCGGCCTTCGGGCTTGAGGACGGGATGGCAGGCGGTGAAGATGAGGCGGAGGAGGTCGTCTCCGATGTCGTCGTCGAGGGCGGTGTGGAGATTGGCCACGGCTAACTCCTGCTGAGCCTGGAGCTCGCGGCTGAGTTCGCCGTGCTTGCGCTCGAGCAGTTTGCCGCGGCGCAGGCGGTCGATGGCGCGGTGCTTGGCGGCGGTCATGAGCCAAGCGCCGGGATTGTCTGGAATGCCAGCGGCGGGCCATTGTTCGAGCGCGGCGACCAGGGCATCCTGGGCGAGTTCTTCGGCAAGGCCGACATCGCGCACCATGCGCGCGAGGCCGGCGATGATGCGGGCCGACTCGATGCGCCAGACGGCTTCGATGGCGCGGTGGGTATCGGTAGCGGTCACAGCTACCGATAACACCACGTTGCCGGGCGTTCCTGCAAGGTGCGGCTAAACGCCCTTACAGGGGAAATCGTCCGGTCCCATGATTTGGCGAACTTCGGTTTCGCCCTCCCATTCGGGCCAGTGCTGGCGGTGGAGGTCCATAAAGCGTTGCGCGCCTTCGAGCGCTTCCTGCCTGGAGTGGAGGTCGAAGATCGCGAATCCGCCAACGATTTCCTTGGCTTCGCTGAAGGGTCCGTCGGTGGCGGTGACTTTTCCGCCCGAGACGCGAACCCGCGTGGTGGCGGCCATGGGCGCGAGGCCACCGGCCAGCACCATGGTCTTATTTTTGACGGCCTCTTGGGCAAGTTTGTCGATGGCATCCATCAAGGCCTGGGGTGGCGGACCTGACAGTTCGTGGTGTTTGACGAGCATCATGAATCGCATGGTTTTGTCTCCATTCTGATTTAGTGTTCCGACTGTTCCGAGCTGAATTCTGGCCTTGGGCGACTGAAACGCTTTCCGGTTAAGGCTTCTTTACTCAAATCCGGCTCTATCAACGCGTCGAATGAGGCCGGACGAAATCGACAGGCTTCAATAATTTTTTGTTTTGCGAGCGCAGCGGCTATTTTGTGGCCCCGCCCGCTGGGCTGACCCCGGTATACTGCAAAAACTCCGCGACCTCGAAGACTGGGCGAATTTCGACCTCGGTGCCGCCATCAAACGGGGCGCGCTTGAGCCACTCGACGGCCTCTTCGATGGACTTTACTTGCCACAGCCAATAGCCGGCGATGAGTTCCTTGCTCTCGGCGAAGGGACCGTCGATCACGGTGCGCTGCTGGCCGGAGAAGCGGACGCGTTTGCCGTTGGAACTGGCCTTCAGCCCATCGGCCCCAAGAAAGACTCCGGCCTGCATCAGGTCCTGGTTGAATTTCCCCATCTTTTCGAGCAATTCCGGAGTAGGCAGGATGCCCGCTTCGGACTCCTTGCTGGCTTTTACGATTACCATCACACGCATGGACGTTTCTCCTTTGATTTAGACGTTTTGGATGGGCGCCTGAGTGGCGAAAGGCCCCCCGAGACTCAACTCCCCACTAACGCGTCGAACGACTGGGCGTGAAATCGACAAGAGCATGCGACTATTTTCGTCAAAAGTTGCCGGGCGGAGAGCGATGTTCGATCCTACCTCCGGAAACCGTTCCGCAATACCAACGCGGCGACAAGAACGAAGAGCAACGACCATAAGGACAGCAACGTCCGCACGAACCCCTGCAAGAGATGTTGCTGATGGAAGATGCAGGCTTGCAAGGCTTGCGAGACTGCTGCGAGAGCGACCGATTCCAGGACCTCGAGCGCGCGGTTGGCGGTGGTCCCGAGAGGGAAGGTTAACTGTGCCGCGAGTGCATCCACGTTTCCGAATAAAACGATGAGTGCGAAAGGCAATAGGCAAGGCATCGCGGTTGTTTTGGTGATTTGAGGGGGTGTGCGCTGGCTGATCATTTGTGGCTCCTGAGAGACCGTTGCCTGGCCTCACCAATACGTCGGTTTAGGAGGAGCGAAATCGACAGGTTCCATGTTTTTTGAAATGGCGATGCGGCGAAGAATCGTTGCGCAGCGCTAGGAGCAAGCGCGGAGGTCTGATAAACTATTGTTTGCTCGACCGCACCTGACAAGGCCCTGGCATAGGGCCACCTGCAAAGGCGCCCGTAACCTGGCGCCTGACAATAAGGAGAACCGTCCGGGCTGCTGGTTGTTACGGCAGCTATTTTTGTATCTAGACGCCACGCATATGAGCCAAGATATTCGAAACATTGCAATTATCGCGCACGTGGACCATGGCAAGACCACCCTGGTAGATGCTATGCTAAGGCAAAGTGGCATATTTCGTGCCAATGAAGCGGTGGTAGAACGCGTGATGGATTCCAACGATTTGGAGCGCGAGCGCGGGATCACCATTCTGGCGAAGAACACGGCGCTGTTTTTTCACGATACCAAGATCAACATTGTGGATACGCCGGGACACAGCGATTTTGGCGGGGAAGTGGAGCGCGCGCTGCGTATGGTGGATGGCGTGGTGGTGCTGGTGGACGCCAGCGAAGGGCCGCTGCCGCAGACGCGTTACGTTTTGCAGAAGGCGCTGGCGGCCAAGCTGCCTCCCGTGATTGTGCTGAACAAGATCGATCGCGTGGACGCGCGGGCCAAGGAAGTTCTGGACGAAATCTACGACCTGTTTATCGATCTGGACGCCACCGAAGATCAACTGGATTTCCCCGTGGTGTACACCAATGCGCGCGACGGTGTTGCGTATAATAAATTGGGGGATGATTCGAAGGATTTGCTGCCGCTGTTTGAGGCGATTGTGAAATCCATTCCGAAGCCGCCTGGCGATCCGGAAGGCGTGTTGCAAATTCAGGTGATGAATCTGGATTACAGCGAATTTTTGGGGCGCATCGCGATTGGACGGGTGTTTAACGGCACACTGAACCGCGGGCAAGAAGTGGGCATTAGCCGGTTAGACGGCAAGATCACCACCACAAAAATCACGAAACTTTATACCTTTCGCGGACTCGAACGCGATGAGGCCGAAAGCGTTCCCGCGGGAGATTTGGTGGCTATCGCCGGAGTGGAAGGGATTCAGATTGGCGAAAGCTTGATCGATTTGGCGAATCCGATGCCGCTGGAACCGCTGATCATCGATGAGCCCACCCTGGCGATGATTTTTACCGTGAACAGCAGCCCGCTTTCCGGCAAGGAAGGCAGCTACCTGACTTCGCGGGATTTGCGGGACCGCTTGCAGCGCGAACTATTGACTAACGTCTCGATTCGCGTGGAAGATACGGACACGCCGGAATCGTTTCGCGTGCTGGGACGCGGGGAGCTGCAACTAGCTATCTTGATCGAAACCATGCGACGCGAAGGCTTTGAGCTGATGGTGGGCAAACCGGAAATTGTCACGCGCAACGAAAATGGCAAGAAGCTGGAGCCGGTGGAGCGGCTGGTGATCGACGTGCCGGAGAATTTCATCGGCATCATCATGGAAACCGTGGGCAGCCGACGCGGGGAAATGTCCAAGATGAGCAACCACGGTTCGGGCCGCGTGCGCATGGATTTCAAGATTCCTTCGCGCGGATTGATCGGCCTGCGCAGCCAGTTGCTGACCGACACGCGCGGCACGGCGCTGATTCACTCTATTTTTGAAGGCTGGATGGATTACTCCGGCGAAATGGCGCTGCGCCCAACCGGCGCGCTGGTGGCGGACCGCAGCGGACCTTCGACGGCGTTCGCGCTGTGGAACATTCAGGAGCGCGGCGAGCTGTTTATCGGCCCGGCCATTGAAGTCTATGAAGGCATGATCGTGGGGGAAAACTCCCGCGAACAGGACATGGACGTGAACGTCTGCAAGGAAAAGAAGCAGACCAACATGCGCTCTTCCAGCGCCGATGAAGCCATCCGGCTCATCCCGCACCGGGAATTGAGCCTCGAACAAGCCATTGAATTCATCGCCGACGACGAGTTCGTGGAAATCACACCGAAATCCATCCGCCTGCGGAAAAAAGTGCTGCAGGCCAACCGCCGTCCGCGGCGCTGGCAGGAGATTCGCGCCAGCCAGCAGGCCTAACGGTGGGCGGCTCCAGGTGCGATGCAGCCGTTTCGTGCATCGCGCAACCTAGCGTGATATACAGGGTTGTAATAAAGCGCTCCATACGTTGCAGGAATTGGACTTGCCGGGCCATTTTCGATACTCTCCGTGATTCGCACGGACGGGAATAGGGGAAACCTTTGGTGACTAGTCTAGATCACGGCAGCGCCACAGCAACGCGACCAACGATTGCCGCTACAGCAACCGCGCTGCCAGAACACAAAATGACGCGCGCCGACATGAAGCATTACCTCGGGCGCGTCTTCGATATTCCCGAGCGCCGCCTGGACGCCATGATGGCCATCGTCGATAACGCGCGTGTGAATGAGCGTCACGCCATCTTTCCCATCGACTACACCATCGAGGCGCGGCCGCTCAGGAAAACCAATGAAGAATACATCGAGCACGCCATCAAGCTGGGCCGGCAGGCGGCTGAAGAAGTTTTGCGCCGCGCCAAGCTAACGCCGCAAGACATCGATTTGATCATTACCGTTTCCTGTACTGGTTTCATGATTCCTTCTCTGGACGCGCATTTGATCGAGTTGATGGGTTTTCGCTCGGACGTGCGGCGCATGCCCTTCACGGAACTGGGTTGCGCAGCCGGGGCCATGGCCATCGCGCGCGCTGCCGATTATTTGAAGGCTTATCCCGGCGGGAACGTATTGATCATCGCGGTGGAGCTGCCGTCGTTGACCTTTCAGCGCAAGGATGTTTCGCAGGCCAACTTGATTTCTTCGATCTTGTTTGGCGATGGTGCGGCCGCAGTGATCGTCAGCGGCAAGAAAATGCCGGGACCGAAAATCCTGGTCTCGGAGACGTACACCTTCCCGGATTCCCTCGGGGCCATGGGATTTGACCTGCGCGATTCGGGATTTCACATCCTGCTGGATAAAGGCGTCCCGGAAATGATCGGCGCGAAGATCAAAGGCCTGGTGGACGGTTTTCTGGAACGCCAGAAGCTTAAGCAAGAAGACATCAAAGGCTGGATCCTGCATCCGGGCGGCGCACGCCTGCTGGGCAACGTGGAAGAGGCCCTGGGACTGACGAAATGCGACACCACACCATCGTGGGATGTGCTCGCGGCGGTGGGCAATCTCTCCAGCGCCACGATCCTGTTTATTCTGCAGCAGTGGCTAGAAAAACGCCCGCTGAAGGTGGGTGACTACGCCATGATGGCGGCATTTGGTCCGGGCTTTAGTGCGGAATTTATTCTTCTGCAATGGGCATAAGCGTCATCGCGTTTCTGGTGTTGCTGTCGGCCGTAGGGGCGTTGCGCCTGGTGGAGCTGCGCATTTCGAAGCAGCACCAACGGGAAATGCTGGGACGCGGTGCTGCAAAGGTTGAGGAGCCTCGGTTTCGCTGGATGGTTCTGTTGCATACCGCAGTGTTGGTTGGGTCCGCTGTCGAGGTCGTTTTTCTGCATCGCCCTTTTATCCCAATTCTAGCCGCCGTGATGTGCGCGATTTTCCTCGCGGCCAACGCCGTGCGCTGGTGGGTGATTCGAACCCTGGGTGAGCACTGGAACGTGCAGGTGGTCGATTCAACGCGGTTGGGCGTGGTGACCTCCGGTCCATTCCGCTTTGTCCGGCATCCTAATTATGCGGCGGTGTTCGCAGAAATGATCGCGCTACCGATGATTCACACCGCGTGGATTACCGCGGTCGTTGGCACGGTGGCGCACGTGCTGGTCTTGCGCATGCGGCTTTCGACCGAGGAGCGGGTACTCTTCGCGAATCCTGCCTATCGCGCGGCGATGTCTGGAAAGCCGCGCTTTTTGCCAGGTTTGTTTTAGCGCCTTCATCGTTTTGGCCTAGCCGACTCTTGAGTGCCGCCCAGCCGCGTGGTTTTGGTGGTGTTGTTTGGGAGAATGGGTTAATGCGCAGAGCGATGGCCGCCGCCATGCTGGCGTTGGTATTGTTGATGGCAGCTCCGCATGGTGGGGCGGAGACGGCGGACAAAAAGCATCCGAAGAACAAGCCACAAGATGCGGCCAACGCTGCTCCCGTGGTCAAAGAAGGCCCGGCCTTCACCCTCGATCCCGAGCTGATGGATGGTTATCGCGCGCTATACGAACAGGATTTTCCCGGAGCGCGTGCGAAGTTCACGACTTGGTCGGCAGCCCACCCGGAGGAAGCTTTTGGGCAGGTCTCGCTGGCAGCTGGATACCTCTTCGACGAGTTCAACCGCCACGGCGTGCTGACCAGCGAATTCTTTATGAACGACGATAAATTCCTGCACGGCATCGAAGGAGAGGCCGATCCAGGACGGATGAAAGGCTTTCACGAGGCCATCGACCAAGCGCGTGCCATGGCCGACGCGAAATTGAAAACTGTCCCCGGGGATCCCAATGCGCTCTTCGCGCTGACCATGGCGGCGGGCATGGAGTCGAATGATTTTACGATTGTCGAAAAAAAGCACCTCGACGGGCTGAAGCGCATGAAGGAAGCCAACGACTACGCCAAGCAATTGCTCACCGCGCATCCGGAGGTTGTCGATGTGTACGTGGCTCCGGGATCGGCGAATTACATCATCGGGTGTCTTTCCGGCGCGGCGCGCTTCTTCCTATGGTTTGGCGGCATTAAAGGCGACAAGAAACTGGGCATGGAAGAAGTCGCTAAAACCGCGCAAGGCGGCCGCTATCTTCAGGGCTTCGCGCAGATTTTGTTGGCCCTTTCCTCGCGCCG
>DATFYV010000153.1:0-4595 GCA_035314845.1 Candidatus Acidiferrum sp. | reverse complement strand
TCGTTGCCGTCGCCGCCGTTCACGGAATAATTGTTGGCGCGGCCGCGGCCGCCATTGACGGTGACCACGCCGGCTTTATCGGAGCCATAGAAGAGGTCGTTGCCGATCTGCGATTGCACACCGGGCTGCAACTGCAGGAGCTGGTAGGTATCGCGGGAGTTGAGGGGGAGCTCAGTGGCGTCGCGGGAATTCACTACAGCTCCAAGCTGCGTAGACGTGGTATCGACCACCGGCGGCGCGCCCGTGACTTCCACCGTCTCTGTCGCGCCCCCCACCTGCAGCGCCACATCCAGACTGACGACTTCGTTCAGGTCCAGCACAATTCCCTTGCGTTCGTACTTTTTGAACCCGGTAATCGTCACGCTTAGGTCGTAGGTCCCGACGGGAATTTCAATAAAGATGTATTCGCCATTCGCGCCGGACTGCAAATCGCGCGTGGCGTGGGTCGCCTCATTTACAAGCTGAATCTGCGCCGCGGCAATCGATGAGCCGCTAGTATCGGTTATGGTGCCGCGGATGCGTCCGCCGGTACTCTGCGCGCTGCTGCGCGGCGCGAGCGGCATGAGCAAGGTCGCGCAAGCTACGACCCAACACAGCGCCAATGCGGATTTCGCGCGAAATTTCACGCTATAAATGAAAAGGACTGCCCTCATCACCCACCCCCCCTGCGGCAAGACATTCCTGTGCTAAACGAATTCTTCGAGGTTGCTGCGTTCCCTGAACCTTACTATAATCCCGCAAACTTAGAGAAAGCCGCCACCGGTGTCAAGCAGAAAGTATTCATCGAACGTATCGGCAAATCGCGCATCGCCCAGCCGCGAACCGGCGATCCGCGAAGCTGCCATTCGCCAGCCCAGCCGCCCGCTGCGCATTAGCGAAGTGGCTGGGCGGGTGGGAATCTCCTCGTCCGCGCTGCGCGCGTGGGAAATCCTCGGGCTGGTGACGCCGCAGCGCACTGCCAGCCGCTACCGCGTGTATACGGAAGCGGACGTCCGCTTGTTGCAGCGCGCGGTGTTTCTGCGACGGGCGCGTGGCTTAAATCCCGCGGCCATCGTGCACGAATTGAAACGCGAAGGCGTGGTCTCCGCGCCGGCGGACACCGCGTCGCTGCCCGGACAGCGCTTTCGCCGGCTGCGCGCGCATCGCGGTCTGTCCCTGGCGCAGGTGGCGCGGGGAACCGGAGTGTCCATCGGCTTTCTCAGCGCCCTCGAACGAGGGCAGATGCGTTCTTCGATCGCCACGCTGCGTCGCATCGCACGCTTCTATCGCACCAATATTCTTTCCTTCTTTGAGGCCGCGGGAGAGAATCCGCGCGTGGTCCGGCGCGAGCAGCGCAAAGTTCTAGAGACCACGCCGGGCGTGCGTATGGAACTCCTCGCCTGGGGCCGCACCGCGATGGAGCCGCACATCTTTCGCATCAAGCCGGGCGGCGGCAGCGGTGAATCGTACGCGCACGCGGGGGAAGAATTCCTGCATGTACTGCAGGGCCAGTTTGAAATTTGGCTGGGCGGCAAGGAGCACTACGTACTGAAGGCTGGAGACAGTCTTTACTTTGAAAGCTCGACGCCGCATCGCTGGAAAAATCCGGGACGCTCGGAGACGTCGCTTTTGTGGGTCAATACGCCGCCGACTTTCTAGCGCCTCGTTAATAGTGGATGGGACGCGGTGAAACGGGCTCGATACCGGCTTTGCTTGAGAGGACCAATGAAACGCTTCACCATCGCCGTTGCCTTGCTTGGACTGCTTTTTTGTTGCGGCTCCTGCCAGAAAAAAGATGACACCCTGAGTCTGCTGGTGTGGGAAGGCTATGCCGACCCATCATTCGTGCACGCCTTCGAGCAGGCCCATCATTGCAAGGTCATCGCGTCGTACATGGGCTCGAGCGATGAGTTGGTGGCCAAATTGCGTGGCGGCAGCGCTTCCAACTTCGACGTAATCTCGCCGTCCAGCGACGTCGCGGCGTCCATCGCGCACGCCGGCCTAGCCGCTCCGCTGGACCTTTCCAAATTGCCCGCCTATGCGCAGTTGTCGCAAAAACTGCGCGACATGCCGCTGGTTAAATTCGAGGGCAAGATATACGGCGTGCCCTTCATGTGGGGACCGAATCCCCTGCTTTACGACACCACGGCGTTCGCGCATCCGCCTGCTTCATGGAATGCCCTGTGGGATCCCGCGCTCAAAGGAAAAATCTCCGCGTGGGACGACCTGTCCAGCGTGTACATGGCCGCGCAAGTGCTCGGTTACGACCAGCCCGACCCTTCGCAGCTCTACCACTTGAGCGATGCGCAGCTCGACGCGGTCAAAAAGAAATTGCTGGAGTTGAAGCCCAACATCCGCAAGATGTGGACCACCGGCGGCGAACTCACCAATTTGTTTCAAAATCACGAAATCGTCGCGGCCATGGGCTGGCCGTTGATGACCAACGATTTGCGCAAACTGCACTTCCCGATCGGCGAGACCATTCCTAAAGAAAACACCACCGGCTGGATTGATCATTTGATGATCACCTCCGCGAGCGCGCACAAAGAACTGGCGCAAGCCTTTCTCGAATACATGATTGAGGCCCAGACGCAGAAACAGGTGACCGATGTCACCCATTACACGCCGGCTAATCCCACGGCGGCGCAATTCATGACCGACGAGGAAAAGAAGAGTCTGCATCTGGACAATCCCGATGCCTACATGCAGCGCATCTATTTCTGGCAGGATGTGCCGCGCCGCGCGCAATACAACGAAATATGGAACGAGGTCAAGGCCGCGCAGTGAACGCTTCCGCCCCTAATTCGCCCGGTACACTCGACGCGCCCGCGAGCGCGGGGAGCACGCTGCTCGAGGTGCGTTCCGTGGGCAAGCAGTTTGGCGCCGCAACGGTGCTGAAAAATATTTCGCTGAATATTGCAGCGGGCGAATTTCTGACCCTGCTCGGCGAAAGCGGCTCCGGCAAGACCACGCTGCTGCGGCTCATCGCGGGATTTGAAGCGCCGACCTCCGGCGAAATCTGGATGAGCGGGCAGCGGCTCGACACCCTGCCGCCGTTTCGCCGTCCGGTCAACACCGTCTTCCAGCACTATGCGCTCTTTCCACACTTGAACGTGCGCGAGAACGTGGCGTACGGCCTGCGCGCAAAAGCGACGCCGGCCGGCGAAATTTCCAGCCGTGTGGACGAAGCGCTGGATATGGTGAAGATGCGCAATTTTGCCGACGCGCGCCCCGCCAAGCTGAGCGGCGGACAGCAGCAGCGCATCGCGCTGGCTCGCGCGCTGGTAAATCGCCCCCAATTGTTGCTGCTCGACGAACCGCTTTCCGCGTTGGACGCCAATCTGCGCAAACAAATGCAGAGCGAACTGAAATCGCTGCAGCGCGAGATCGGCACCACGTTTCTCTTCGTCACGCACGATCAGGAAGAGGCCATGGCCCTCTCCGACCGCATCGCGCTGCTGCGCGGAGGCGCACTGGAGCAGATCGCTTCGCCACGCGAGATTTACGCGCGCCCGGCGACCGCTTACGCCGCGCAGTTCATCGGCCAGACCAATTTGCTTCATGCCGAAGTGCAGGGAGGTTTTGCGGTTTGTGGCGCACTCCGCTGGCCGACCAACCGGCGCGATGGCCCCGCAGTCTTTTCCCTGCGGCCGGAAGACATCGCGCTCGCACATGCAAATAATCCACCCACGGCCGGGGCCGCAACGTTCCGCGGAACGATTCGCCAGCAACTCTACGGCGGAGCTAGCGAAACTCTGGAAGTCACCTGCGTCGAGAATCAGGCGCTGCGAGTCCGCATCCGCGCGGCACAATCCGCGGCGCAACCTCTGCAGGGCGAATACGACTTTTATTTTGATCCGGCAAACGCCATTCGTGTGGCCGACTGACATGTACTCGCGCGCTTACAAAGCGATCGTCGCGCTGCCGCCCCTTCTGTGGGTCGGCATTTTCCTGATGCTGCCTTACGCCTTGATGTTCGTCCACAGTTTCTGGCTGGTGCGCGACGGCTTCATCGTTCATCAATGGAACCTTGGCAACTACGCGGCGCTATTCACCAGGCCGGTCTATCTACAAGTATTGATGCGCACCATGCGCATCGCGGGCAGCGTCACTCTCTTTTCGCTGTTACTCGGCTACCCGCTGGCGTACTACTTGTCCTTTCACTCCGGCGTGCGCAAGGAATTCCTCTACCAACTCGTGATCGTCCCGCTGTGGGTCAGCTATCTGGTACGCGGCTATGCCTGGAAAACCGTCCTTGGCAGCGATGGCGTGCTCAACGGCTTTTTACAATATGCGCACATCACCCACGCGCCCGTGGGCTTTCTGCTCTACAGCCCCTTTGCCGTGGTGCTGATGCTCACGCATATTTACACGCCGTTCGTTTTTTTGCCGATTTACGCCGCGCTCGAAACCATCCCCCGCCCGCTCATCGAAGCCTCCCAAGACCTCGGCGCCACGCCCGCCAAAACTTTTTTTCGCGTCATTCTGCCGCTTTCCATGCCCGGATTGCTGGCCGGCGCTACCTTCGCCTTCGTGCTTTCTCTCGGCGACTTTCTCGCTCCACTGCTGGTCGGCGGCGCTTCTGGCACCATGATCGCCAACGTGGTGCAGAGCCT
>DATFYV010000152.1:0-3933 GCA_035314845.1 Candidatus Acidiferrum sp. | reverse complement strand
GCGCGGCATTGAAGAGATCATGGATGATGTGCGCGGCGAAATCGAATCCACGGAACCGGCCGTGAAGGTGGAATTCGTCCAGGTGTTGCAGGACATGATCGACGACTTAAGCAACGCGCCCCAGCCCATCGTGATCAAGCTTTTTTCCCAGGATCCGCAGCTTCTTGCGCAGACCGCGCCGAAAGTAGCCGACGCCATCGCTAAGGTTCCTGGCGTAGTAGACGTGCTCGATGGCATCGAGAACACCACCAGCGGCCCGGCCACCACCTTTCACGTCCAGCCGATGGTCGCGGCGCGCTCAGGGTTTGCCACTGAGGAAGTCGCCGTGGACGCCAGTGCCATTCTCGTAGGCGAGCCGGCGGCCACTCCAGTGGTGCTGAACGACCGCGCTTATGTGATCCGCGTACGTTTTCCCGAAGCTAATCGCGCCTCGCTGGATAACATGAAAAATACCCTGCTGGTCAGCAGCACCGGGCGCACCGCCACGCTTGGCGCCTTGACGCAATCGAGCAGCGAACCCGGCGAAACGGAAATTACCCGCGAGAATCTGCAACGCCTGGTGGAAGTTACTGGGCACCTCGACGAGGCCACCGACCTGGGCACGGGCATCGCCGGGGTGCAAAAGGCTATCGCAGCGATGCATTTGCCGCCTTCGATTCGCGTGGAGTACGGCGGCACCTATCAAGAACAGCAGAAGTCCTTCCGCGATCTCTCCATGGTGCTGCTGCTGGCACTGGCGTTGCTCTTCGTGGTGCTCCTCTTTGAATTTCGAACTTTCTCCGCGCCCGCGGCGATTTTGGCCTCGGCGCTGCTTTCAACCTTTGGCGGTTTTCTCGGCTTGCTCATCACCCACAAAAGCTTCAACGTGGCCAGCTTCATGGGCATGATCATGGTCTTGGGCATCGTGGCCAAGAACGGCATCCTCATTCTCGACGCCGAGCAGCGCTTCGGCGAGCTCGGTCTTTCACCGGAAGACGCCATGATTCAAGCCGGGCGGCGGCGACTGCGTCCCATCGTTATGACCGCATTGGCCACCATCTTTGGCATGTTGCCGCTGGCCCTCGCCCTGGGCGCCGGCTCGCAAATGCTGCAGCCGTTGGCCATCGCCGTGATTGGCGGCCTGCTAAGCTCCATGGTTTTATCGCTGATATTCACGCCTGCTATCCACTACTACTTGCAGCCGCGAAAAGCGAAGAGGCTTGCGCCAGCCGACGCAACCCCTTAATACTCGTAGTCCGCCATGTCCCGCCGGTTCTACCTGGCCACCCGAAAAGACCGCAGTCACGACGCGGACACGCTGTCACAGGCGCTGACCGCCCACGGATGGGAACGCACCTACACCTGGAGCGCGCTCGACCCCGCGAAAACCGACGCCTTCGCCGAAGTGGCGCTAAAGGAAATCGCCGGTGTGCGCGATGCCGACGTATTGATCGTGCTTTTGCCGGGCGGCTTCGGTACCCACGTTGAAATTGGCGCTGCTCTTGCGCTAGAAAAGCCCGTGATTCTTCACGCCCCGGATCAGAAAACGCTGGAGACTCCGTACCGCTGCATTTTTCACCATCATCCAGGCGTCAAAATCCTGATTTCCGAGTCCATCGACGTCGCAGCCATCCTGGCTCACCTGCCAAAACGAGCCAAAGGCTAGCCCGCTAAATCTGTAAACAAAGGCAGACCTTCACTTTCCGTGCGTGGCAAGTAACTCCGCGATCGCTTTTAAATCCTTCTCCGACTGCAATTGCCACGCCCCGCCAAGCCTTTGCAGCACCGCTTGCCACTCCGCCAATGGCCGGCCCTGCAAATGCCCCAGCAATCGCTGCAACTCCACTCCGGTCTGCGCAATCTCCTCGTGGCTGGCGTCGTCACAAAACTGCTTCGCCGCCGCCTCCGCGGAGCCGTACTCATCCACGAAGTCTTCGTGAAAATACGCCCCCAGGAAATCCTGCAAAGCCGGAAAATCACTCGCCTCGAATCCCCCTTCCTGTTTGCTCGGCTCCCGCATCATCGCGCAGCCTCGGGATATGTGGTTAAAACATAGAATCCGCCGCCATTCGCCTTCAGCACGATGACCGCCGCCGTGCAGGGAACCGTCTGTGCCGTTCCGCGCGGCAGGCTTCGTCCGATCTCGCGTCCCGCGTCATAGTGCAGCGCCAGATTCGCGCGCCGTTCCCCGCGTGCTTCCCATTGGGAAATCCGCCCCGCTTGATCCCGCAACGCCGCTGCCACCGTCTCCTCCGCCAATTCGCGATTCGTCCACGTTGAAGCCGCGGAAATGTTCGGCTCCTGTTCCAGCCTCTCGCGCAACTGCTCGTCGCTGCGCCCCACATGTTTTCGCAGCGTGTGGCCGCCAAGTTGCTCATCGCGCTCCAGGTCATAAGCGCCGCCCGCGCCGCCGATGCCCGCATTTCCAACAGCACCGCCTTGGTCTGGCGCACCCTCGCGATCCTCTTTCCGTCTCTCGCGCCGTTCCTCTCGGCGTTCTTCCTTGCGAGACTCCTCCGCTGGCCGTTCCTGGTGAACCGGCTGCGGCGCGGGTCCGCACCCGCCCATCAGCGCCACCAGCAGCAACCACCTTTTCAGCCCGCCTCCGCGCCACCCCAGGTCCGTCATAGCGATGCTTATACCCTCTATCAAACAACTGTGCATCCGGAACCTTGGCAGTATACAAAATGTCGCCCCGCGCGCATTACTGCCGCCGGTTGAGCCTCCCGCAACCCCGATGTTATCCTCAGCTATGGCGGACCCTGTCACTTTCCCGCCGGAGCTGGCGCTCGCTACGCCAGTCGATCATTCCCGGCGGCAACTGGAAGCCCTGCTTGAAGTCAGCGAAGCCATCGCGCAACAGCGCGATCTGCCTGCGTTGTTCCACGACCTCTCCGAACGCTTGCATTCCGTCATCGATTTCGATTTTCTGGCCCTGACTCTCTACGATTCCGCGCGCCACGTAATGCGCCTGCACGTCCTGGAAACCCGCCTGCCCACGGAAAAGCGCGCGGGCTCTGAGAGCGCCGTCGAAGGGCATCCTTCCGGCTGGGTCTGGCAGACACAGAATTGCTTTGTAGTTTCCGATACGGAAACGGAAACGCGCTTTCCCGAGTTTATTGCCCAGCTTCGCGCCGGCGGCGTCCGCTCGTTTGCCTTCGTGCCCCTGACCACTGCACAGCGCCGCTTGGGTGCTCTGGGTTTCGGCCGCTACATTCCCCAATGCATCACCGACGCGGAAGTGCAGTTCATGCAGCGTGTCGCCAGCCAGGTGGCCGTAGCCGTCGACAACGCTTTGAACCTGGAAAGCTCACAAGCCTATCAGCAGCAACTCGCCCGCGAACGCGACCGTCTGCAGGTACTTTTGGAGATAAACAACGTCCTGGTCACCACTCGCGAGTTGCCGGAGCTTTTCCGCGGCATCGTCTCCACCATCGAGCGCGTCATCCAGCTCGATTACACCAGCCTGGCACTGCTCGATCCTTCCACCGGTTTGCTCAAAATCTATGCTCTTGATTTTCCCGGCCATCAGCAGCTCATCAAGCAGGAGATGATTGTTCCCCGCGATGCCTCTCCTGCCGGGCATGCCATTGCCACCGGCAAGCCGCTTTTGGCGCGCGGCGCGGAGCTCGACGAGTATCCCAGCGAAATTGTGCGCACCGTCCGCGCCCAAGGCATCCAGACCATTTGCTGCGTGCCGCTCATCAATCACGGGCACACTTTCGGCACGCTGAATCTCGCCAGCCGCCGCATCGATGCCTTCGCGCCCGCGGACGTTGAATTGATGCTGCAAGTCGGCGGGCAGATCGCCATCGCCGTGGAGAACGCTCTGGCCTTCAAAGAAATCGACGCATTGAAGGACAAACTCGCGGAAGAAAAACTCTACCTCGAAGAAGAAATACGCACGGAGTTCAACTTCGAGGAAATCATTGGCGACAGTCCGCTGCTGAAACA
>DATFYV010000151.1:0-2422 GCA_035314845.1 Candidatus Acidiferrum sp. | reverse complement strand
ATCATATTGCCATGCGGACCACCATTTCCATCGATGATGATGTTTATGCCGATGTGAAGCAGTATGCGGAAAGCAAGGATATTGCGCTCGGAAAGGCCGTGTCTGACCTGGTGCGGCGCGCGCTAAGGCCTCCGTTCCGGATGAGATTAGACGATCAGGGTTTTTGGGTGGCGGACTTGCCACCAGGAGCACCTGAAATGACGCCAGAACATGTGAAGCGGATCCAGGAGGAACTGGACCTCGAAGATGTGAAGAAGTACCGGGGCGAACTGGATTGAGTGCGGAATTCCTGCTGGACGTGAATGTCCTGCTCGCGAGGTTCGTGCACGGGGACGCGCACCACGCGCGAGTCAAAGAGTGGATGGTGAAGCATGAGGAGCGAGGCTGGGCCACGTGTCCAATTACGCAGATGGGATTCGTCAGGATTCTCTCTAATCCGTCCGCTACGCAGGAATCCGTCGCGCCCAGCGACGCGGTGAAACTGCTGAATGCTAATTTGCAACGGCCAGAGCACGAGTTCTGGGCGGACGATCTAACATTTCCGGAAGCGTTGGCGTACTTTGAGCCGTGGCTCACGGGACACCGGCAGACGACGGATGCGTATTTGCTGGGGCTGGCGATGCATCGAAAGGGGAAGCTGGTGACGTTTGATCGCGGGATGCTGCACTTAGCGGGAGAGAGTGCCGCGGCGCGGGCGGCGCTGATCGTTATATGAAGGTGGCGATTTCGATCCATAACGACGTATTGCGGGAAGCGAAGCAGTATGCGAAGGACAGGAAAATTCCGCTTGGCAGGGCGATTTCCAATCTAGTGTGGTACGGTCTGCGCGCACCGTTTCTGACGCGCCGGCTTGCTAACGGCTTGCATGTCGCCGATTTACCGCCGGGCACTCCCGTGGTAACGCTGGAACATATTAAGAAGATCCAAGAGGAGATGGATGCTGAGGATCTAAAGAAGTGCGAGGGCGAATCGGATTGAGCGGGGGAAAGTGCGCGGCGCGAGCACAACCCGCCGATCGAGAGATTCATCGCGCAAAATTCTCTGGAGGGAAAAGCGTTGGCGTTCCCAGGAAAGACTGGTTTCTGGAGGCTTTGGCCCTTGTTCGCTGCTGGTCACTGTGCCAGAATGTGCTACCAATTCAGGTTATTGAAACGCTTCGATTATGAGTACCGCTTCCAGCGATGCGGCACCGCGCCGCAGCACCCTGAAAGCCCTGGCTGAGCATCTAGGGCTGTCGACGGCGTCGGTGTCCCTGGTGATCAACCGGTCGCCGGCGGCAAGATCCATTCCCCACCATACCCAGGAACGCATCCGGGCGGCGGCGCGCGAGCTGAACTACCGGCCGAACTACATGGCCAGTTCGCTGCGGCGGCAGCGCAGTTCGACGATTGGCGTTCTAGTGCCGGAACTCAGCGAAGGCTATGCGCCGCAAGTGATTTCGGGCATCGAAGATTATTTGCTGGAGAAGGGCTATTTTTACTTTGTGGTGAGCCACCGGCACCGCGCGGATTTGCTGAGCCGCTATCCGCGGCTGCTGCAGCAGCGGGCGGTGGAAGGCTTGATTGCCGTGGATACGCTTTGCGAAGAGCCCATGTTCGTGCCGCTGGTTTCCGTTTCGGGGCATCGCGACGTGGAGGGCGTAACCAATATCGCGCTGAATCACGAGCGCGCGGCGCGCCTGGCGCTGGAACATTTGCATTCGCTGGGGCACCGCGCGATTGCGTTTATCAAGGGACAGGATTTCAGTTCGGATACCGAGGTGCGCTGGCAGGCCATCGTGGGCGAGGCCGCGGCGCTGGGCCTGAAAATCGATCCGCAACTGGTGGTGCAGCTGGAGGGCGACTGCCCTTCTTCGGAGCTGGGGTCGGAAGTTACGCGGAGGTTGCTGGCGGCGAAACGACCGTTCACGGCGCTATTTGCGTTTAACGACATCTCGGCGATTGGGGCCATTCACGCGCTGCGGGCGGCGGGACGGCGGGTGCCGGAAGATGTTTCGGTGGTGGGGTTCGACGATATTCCCAGCGCCGCGTTTCAGAACCCCGGGTTGACGACGGTGCGGCAACCGCTGCGGGAGATGGGCGTGCTGGCGGCGGAAACGCTGTTGCGGCGGATTAACGCCGAACCGGGAACGCCGTACGCCAAGGCGATTACCGTGGAGCCCGAGCTGGTGGCGCGCGCGAGCACCGCGCCCGTCTCTGCGCCAACCGCAGTGCATGGCGACTAGCCTCGCAGCAGGACCAGAGTGGGCGGCGCTCACCGCGCTGGCGAATCCTTTGGCAAGTCTCGAAACGCTTACACCTTCCCTTACAAAAATAGATTGACGCCATGAACGCACCTACTCCGCTGTTGGATTTAGCAACTCAGACCGCCAGAGCGCACCAGATTGACCCGGCGCTAGTCTGCGCGGTGGTCGAGCAGGAAT
>DATFYV010000150.1:0-16161 GCA_035314845.1 Candidatus Acidiferrum sp. | reverse complement strand
GCCGATAATGTTGAAATCGCGCGTGGTGAGGTGCGGGACGGTTTCGACGCCGCGGGCTTCGAGTGCGCCAGCGACGACGAGCGCGTCCATTCCGACACGAGCCATGGCGCCGCTGTTGATGTCGATAGCATCGGCTTTTCCGGAGGCCATGATTTTATCGACCTGTTCATAGATGCGGTCGAGGGAAAGCCCTTTGGGCGGATCGATTTCCACGCACACGGTGAACTGCTTGGCCTGCAGTTTTTTCCAGAATTTGCTTTCCGGGCTGCGCTCGAGAACCGGCGCAGGCTTGGGCACCGCCGTCACCGTTTGTGCCGAGGCGGAATGCTTGGTGGGGCGCAGCGATTTCACAGCTTCCGCCATGGCTCGAATGTGCGCGGGCGTGGTACCGCAGCAGCCGCCGAGAATGCTGACGCCGAGTGCCGCAGCCTCGCGGGCAAAGAGCGCGAAATATTCCGGCGAGGATTTTGGGTAGACGATGCGGTCCCCTTCACGCTTGGGGAAGCCGGCGTTGGGCATTCCGCTGACGCGAATATCGCCCACGCCCGTAAGTTCCGCAAGAATGGGCAAGAGCGATTGCGGCCCCAGCGTGCAGTTCGCGCCGATAACCTGGACATTTTTATTTTTGAGCAGCGCGGCCGCTGCGGCGGGGCGCATGTCGCCGAAGGTGGTGCCTTCTTCGGCGTAGGTTAGCTCCGCGATGATGGGTAGCCCGGAAAAAGAACGGATGGCGTCGATGGCCAGCAGCAACTCTTCAATGTAGGAAAACGTTTCGAGGCAGTAGAGATCCACGCCGCGCTCTTCGAGGGCCAGAGCTTGCTCGTGAAAAATGTCCTGGATTTCATCCGGTTCCGGATGGCGAGATTGCACGCCGAGACCGAGCGGGCCGATGGACCCGGCAATTAAAACTTCGCGCGAGGCGGATTCGCGGGCTTCGCGGGCGATCTTTACGCCGCGGCTATTGAGACGCTGCACTTCGTCGCCAAGACCCAGCGGAGCGAGCTTGAAGCGGTTCGCGCCGAAGGTGTTGGTTTCAATGATTTGCGCGCCGGCTTCGACATACGCCTGGTGCACGCGGAAAACCGCTTCCGGCTCGGTGGAGTTGAGTTCGTCGAAGCAGCGCTGCGCGCCAACGGATTCGTGCAACAGCGAGCCCATCGCGCCGTCGGCCATGAGGATGGAGTCTTTGAGCAGTTCGTTGAAATCGAGAATCTTCACGATACCTGGTCCGATCTTTGAGAATAAATTGCGGGCGCTGCGGCTAGCGTTTTTGCTCCATGAGCGTGGCGACGGAGCTCATGAGGTCGTACTTGGTGAGAATTTCAAAGTGTGCGTTGCCCATGTCCACGAAGACCGCCGGATTCTCGTGGCTCAGGATATAGGTGATGCGTTCCACCGGAGCGTTGCGCGCGATTTGCGGCATGGGCTTGCTCATCACTTCGCGCACCACAAGTTTGCGCAAGTCTTTGCCCTGCAACGCCATGGTGAGGATTTGATCTTCGTACACCGTGCCGATGGGAAGATTCTCCTCAAATATAGGGATTTGCGAAATGTCCTGCTCCTGCATGGTTTTCAGTGCGTGGAAGACCGTCTGATATGGGCGCGCGACAATTAATTCGCGCACTTTGCCAGCTTTGTGTTTCGCGGCAATGATGTCGGCGGCGGTCATGGGCACCACGGATTCCACGTAGCCGCGCTCGCGCATCCATTCGTCGTTGTAAACCTTGCTGAGGTAGCGCATCCCGGTGTCCGGCAGAAAAGCTACGATGAACGCTTCAGGACCGAGATCTTTCGCCAGGCGCAGCGCCGCGGAAATGCATCCACCGCCAGAGCCGCCGGTGAACAGCCCTTCCATCTTGACCAGGCGGCGAGCCACAACGAAACATTCTTCATCATTTACCTGCATGACGTCGTCGAGAATCTTCATGTCCATGGTGGTTGGAAAAAAATCTTCGCCGATGCCTTCCACGACGTAGGTCTTAGCCTTGATGGTCGCGCCGGTCTTGAACGAATCGTAGTAGAGCGAACCGAAGGGATCGACACCGATAATTTTTACCGTGGCATTCTTTTCCTTCAGGTACTTGCCGACGCCGCTGATGGTGCCGCCGGTGCCCATGCCACAAACAAAGTGCGTGATTTTGCCTTCGCTGTCGTTCCAGATTTCCGGGCCGGTGGTCAAGTAGTGGGCTTCCGGATTCATGGGATTGGCGTACTGATTGGGATAAAAGGAGTTGGGAATTTCGCGCGCCAGTTTTTGCGCCACGGAATAGTAGCTGCGCGGATCTTCGGGCTCGACCGCGGTGGGACATACAATCACCTCCGCGCCGAGCGCTTTCAGCAGATCCACTTTTTCCTTGGACTGCTTGTCGGTGATGGTGAAAACCATTTTGTAGCCGCGCACCGCCGCCACTAGCGCGAGGCCCATGCCGGTGTTTCCGGAAGTGCCTTCGATAATCGTGCCCCCGGGCTTCAGCAGTCCGCGCTTCTCGGCATCGTCAATCATCGTGATGCCAATGCGGTCTTTCACCGAGCCGCCCGGATTGGTGTAATCGGCCTTCACATAAATCTGGGGCTTGAGACCCTGATTGATGCGGTTGAGGCGCACCAGCGGAGTGCCGCCGATGGCTTCCAGAATGTTGTTACATTTCATGTAGTCGTCTCAAATGCGGCGCGGTTCAGACATTTGCCCCGCCATCAGCGCCGATGGCGTCTGTGGCATAATTCTTTCAGTTTAGCATGCGAAATGCAGGGCGCGCAGCCAAGGCCACTGAGGAGATTCCATGCGGGAAAATATTTCCAGCGGAGCGCCGTGGGAGCCGATTGTGGGTTACTCGCGGGCGGTAAAAATCGGAAACGTGATTGTCGTTTCGGGAACCACAGCTACTGGGCCGGACGGGAAGATCGTGGGAGTCGGCGACGCCTACGCGCAAACCGTGCAAACCATTCAGAACATCGAATCGGCCTTAGCCAAGGCTGGCGCCACGCTCAACAACGTGGTGCGCACGCGGCTGTTTGTGACCAATATCGCCGAATGGGAGAAAATCGGCCGCGCCCATGGCGAATTTTTTGGCAGCATCCGTCCGGCCACCAGCATGGTGCAGGTGAGCAGCCTGATTGCTCCTGAAATGCTGGTGGAAATTGAGGCCGACGCCATTCTCGAATCTTAGCCACTCCCATGTCCGCCGCGCTCTATGACTCGGTGATCGCCGATTTTTATGACGCCTCGCCCGTAGTGCATGGCCGGACGCAAGACGTCAACTTTTATGTCGCCGCAGCGAGCCTATCCGGCGATTCAGTCCTCGAACTCGGCTGCGGCACGGGAAGAATGCTCGTACCGCTCGCGCAAGCCGGCCTGCATGTCACGGGATTGGACATTTCCCAGAGAATGCTGGAGCGCGCCGCGGAAAAGCGCGCACGGCTAGACGCAGAACAACGCGATCACGTGCGACTGGTACAGGGCGACATGACGCGCTTCGATCTTGGCGAACAATTTCCGCTGGTGATTATTCCCTTTCGCCCCTTTCAACACCTGCTGACCATCGACGAACAATTGCAATGCCTGACCTGCGTTCGCCGCCACCTCGCGAAGGGCGGCCGCCTGATCCTGGATTTTTTCCAAACTGATGCGGCGCGCATGCACGATCCCGACTTCTTAAAGGAGCACACCGTCGCGGACTACGAAATGGCTGGCGGCAGCAGCGTGCACCTAACGGAGCGCGTGGTCGCCTTCCATCGGGCGGAACAACGCAATGACGTGGAAATGGCCTTTGCCGTGACTGGCCCCGACGGGCACAAGAGTCGCAGCGTGTTCGCGTTCACGATCCGCTATTTTTTCCGCTACGAAGTGGAGCATCTTCTGGCACGCAGCGGTTTTCGGGTCACGGAACTGTTCGGCGATTTCGACCGCTCGCCGCTGCAAGACCATTCGCCCGAGATGATTTTTGTGGCGGAAGCGAACTAGCCATCACCACTTGGCGCGAATTCGATACTTCAGCACCGCGGTCCCGTCTTTTTCCACGGGCACATTAAATTGCGCGGCAAACGCGCCCGTCTTGGTGAACTTGTAGCTGGACGAAAGCATTTCCCAGTCTCCGCCGATGGGTTCGTTTACCTGCACCACAATCGGCGTGTCTTTGTGATTGCGCAGTGTGATTTCGTATTCCATTTCCCAGACGTGCGTGTCGATCTTCTTGTAATCGGTCTGCTTGCGTTCGGAGACCACATCGAAGGCGTTGCCGATGTGTACGGTAATGTCCTCATCCTTTGGCGTATGCTCGATGCGGTCTTCGCCGATGAACAGCACTCCGCCGCGCGAATCCTTCTGGTACACGCGCAAATTTCCGGCAGGCAGGGGCATGCCCAATCCCGATTTCTCCGCGTTCTTGAATTTGTAGTAGACCATTACCGCGTCCTTAATCGGAGAGCCGGGATTTTGCTGGCTGCGATAGTAATAATTCTGCCCGTTAACCACGAACAGTTTGTCGACGGGAACATTCGTCCCTTGTAACAAGCTGATCTGTTTGGTCTCTTTGTCTTCGACCGAAGTCTTCCGACCCAACGTGTACAGGTGATACTCGCTAAAGCTCTCCTGCTGGAACTGATCCGCGGCCCTTGCCGACGGAGCAGCTTGCATCTTGGCCATCACTTCCAGTCGCCGGGGCTCGGGAATGCGATTCAAATCGCCAGCGACCAACTGCAACTTGGCGTTGTGAAACGCCGTCCCGCTGTTGTTGCCGATGGTCACCCAACCGTCAAGATCCGCGGCCCTGTCATCGCGCGCCACGGTCAGCACATAATCGGCGTTCCAGGTAAGTCCGGTTGCCAGATACGATGTTTCGATCTGCTGCCTGCGCGCCCCGGAATTTTCCAGGGACATCAGCAGCGTCGGCCGGTCGTACAGATTCGCCGGCACTTCCGGAAAGTGATAGCTGCTCACCGGGGGATTGGTCACGATATCGTTTCCCACTTTCCAGACCGTTCCGTTGTTATCTGCCAGCAGCGTCGCTTTATATTGCTCGCGCTTCTCCGTGTTGTTCTCGTAGAAGGAGCGTTCCAGCGTCACCTCCTTGCCCACGTACTTGTGCAGCAGCTTGGCCGGCTCTAGTAAATCGTATTCGTAATTTTGTTCGACGACGTCGAGCTTCGCGGGATCGGTAAGCGAACGAAAATGTACCGTCGCGGGATTCACGGTGGCGGCGATGTCCATGAATTTCAGCCGCACGAAGCCGGACGGCAGGGCGAGCTGGCGCACGTCACGTACCAGCGCAATGTTGGAGTTGTAGACGGTCACCGCCAGCTCGGTTTGGTCGCCTAAACCGGTGGACGAATCTCCTCCGCCTTCTTGCACAGAACCCTTCTGCGCTGCTGGGTCTTGCGGTCCGGCCCACAGCAGTGCGGCGCTCCCCGCGCCGAGAACAGCAGCGCTAAAAACCAAAGTGATTCTTGTCTTCGTTCCTATACAGCTCATAACCGGCACCTCTCGCAGAATTGCCTTCACTGATTAGAACGCAGTCGGCGATCTTTCTTGCACGACAATTTGCAACACCCCAAGTGCTGGGTGGCCTACCCTTTGCGGGTTGTGCAAAGGGTGGGGCCGTTCGTCACGGGTTGGCGACGCGCGTCCAACTCACGCCACCGTCCACGGTAACAAAACTGTTTTTCCTGCCACCGTCCCAAACCGTCGCATGCAACGCATCCACCGCGCTGATGCCGACCACGTCGCCAGCAATCGGTGAAACAATTCTTGCCCACTGCCCGCCGCCATCGATGGTCCGCAGGATGGTGCCCGAGCGCCCAATGACCCAGCAGATGGCCACGTCGGACGCCGCCCCCGAATCCAGCGTCACACTCACCCCGCTATTCTGGCGCGCCCACGTCGCTCCCGCATCCCGTGAATTTTCGATCAGCCCATTTTCACCCACGCGCCAAAGCACGTTTCCTCCCGGCGCCGGTATCAGGCGCGGATTCAGCACGTTCATGTGGGAGATCGCCCGGCCATTTAGCGGTGCCTGCTCCGCGCTGACTCCCGGCTGCAGCCTCATCAGCGCCGTCCCGGCAGCCGGGGATTGCGCGCCGGTGGACTGCGTTCCCGCCGCAGCAGTCTTTTGAGCCGCTGCTGGAGCGGGAGCGCTACGCGTTTGCGCGCTTTGTAACTGCTGCCCGCTCTCCAGCGGGGCAATGTTCGCGTCGGAGGTTGGGACTAGCGGCGCTGCGCCGGACACTTCAACTGTCTCCGTCACCGCCTTGGGAGGAGCTTCGACTTTGCCATCGGGACCGCCAGCCACCGCTCCCGCTGCTCCAACGGCTTTCGCTGAAGGCGGTGCGCTCGGCACGTAGGGCGTCAGCGGCGGAGGCGGCTCGTTGGCTTGCACCTTCTTCTTGTCAAGCGCGTCCGTCTCATCGAGACTCCGCGAACTTTCTCTCCCGAGTTTTGCCACTGGAAGCGCTTTCTTCTCCACAATTGCAGGAGTCTCCGCCGGGATCGTCACCGGTGCTGGTGGCGCGGTTCGGTTTTCCGCGGTCTCCACCTTGCTTTGCTTCAAAGCATCGAGGGCTGGCTGTCGCGTCCCCACCCAAATCATCACAGTCGCGGCAATGGCGCCGAGCGGCACCAGCCAATACGCAGTTGTCCGGCGCGAAGCTTTCATGGGCGACGCTTCGCTGCCGGTGGCTAGACTGGGCCTCGCGCCTGCACGCGGCAAAACCCGCCCCGCAGTAGTCATCGCCGGAGGAAGCATCTCCGCCGGGCTACTGGCCGATTCATATACCGCTGGAACG
Source organism: Candidatus Acidiferrum sp. (assembly GCA_035314845.1). Taxonomy (GTDB): domain Bacteria; phylum Acidobacteriota; class Terriglobia; order Acidiferrales; family UBA7541; genus Acidiferrum. The sequence continues at coordinate 9,384 of DATFYV010000150.1, read as the reverse complement.
TACTCTTCCTCACTGGCGGCCATCGCGATGTCCTCGGTGGCTTCCAGTTGCGACAAAATCTCCTGGCAACGCCCGCAGCCTACGATGTGCTCCTTCCACAAAATCATTTCCGCGCTGGCCAACAAACGCTCGTGATAGGCCGCCAGGATCTCGGCATCTGGACAAGCTCTCGCTTGCTGGGCGTCGCCGGACGCAGTTTTCTGGGGCCCATCCGGATTGCTGCGCAATTGCCGGATCAGCGCTTTTTCAAACAGGGAGTCGTTATCCGGCATAGCGGTCACCTCCAATAGAACGGGCGCGCTCGCGGACCTTGCAATCCAACGAATTGTTCGCGCCTGGCCTCATGGGACCAGCCTCCCACTGTTAGGCGGGCGACTTTTTTGTTGCGCAACGTCGCTCCCGCCCGCTTCGGCTTCGCTCGGAAACAGTAAATTGAAATCGATAGGCGCATCCTCCGTCGCATATTGAAAACACGCGGCAATCTGGGCCTCGCTCAGTCCTTGCGCTCCCACCCCATCGCCTTGCCCGTGAGACTTGGCGGTCGTGCCTTGCCGTAAATATCCTTCCACTGTGGCGCGCAGCTCCCGCCGGATGCGCTCCAGATTTCTCGATACGCTGGACTCATGCTCTCCGCGGAGACGTCCAATTTCCGCCAAAGTTTTGCCCTCGGCGTAGTAAAGACAAACGCGCCGGTGATCCTCGGGTGCCAGCCCCTCCAGGGCACTGCGCAAGGCAGCGCAAAACAGCGCTATATATTTTTCGCGGTAAGGATCGGGCGGCAAGGCCAGCGGTCCGGACGCTGGCCCCATGGAAGATGCGGACGAATTTTTCTGATGCTGATCGAGACTGCTGGCGCCCTCCGACGTCAAGAGCCTCCCGTCTCCATCCTGCTCCTCGTCCAGAGAATCGAAGCGCCGCGCCGCGCGAATGCCATCCACGTGCCGTTGCGCCAGCACCGCGCGCAACCACGTTTTCAGCGAGCTGCGCCCATGAAAGTACCGGAAAAGCGAGTTTGAACCACGGCGGCTATCAGCCAGTCCATATAATTCAGCAAATAGCGAATCCGCCAGCTCGCGCGCTTCCGGAGACTCCGCAGCCCGCCGCAGCATGGCTCCAGCACACTGCCGCAAGTACCCGCGATAACCCCGCACAAAAAACTCCCACGCCGCCTCCGCGCCGTCGGCGCAACCGCACGCCAGGGCAAAATCTTCCAGGTGCAGGGTGCCTAGATAGGCCTCCACCTCTGCCCATGACGGGGTATGGCTCTTGAAGCGCGAGGACACGCTGCGCGCCAGGTGGAGCACAAAGCGCGGCATCAAGCAATCCCAGCGCGCGTTGCCGGCCTGCGCGCACAGGCTCTCCATGAACGCGCCGTGCGCCTGCAATTGGGCGACGAGCTCCGCCAGGTGTGGGTCAGAGGGTGTTGTTTTGGCTTCCGGCATGGGCTCCGGCGGGTCCGAATGTACTTAGCTCCCCGGTATCGACCGCAAAGTGCCCCTACCGGGCAAATGCGGCGCAACCAACCCCCGGTTTAGAGTATCCTATATGGAAGTTGCGCCCCAGCCCGTGCAACCGAATCCGCCTCGCCGGGTTAACAATCGGAAAGCGCAACGTGCGCTCACGGGAGCATTAGCGACTTCGCGTCGTTAGTACGAAAGTCCTATTCGGCCACCCTCAACCTCGTCAGTACTCTAGTACTGCAAGAGAGCTTGTCCCTCGATCTTGCCAGCGCGCGAGGGGCGGCAGGGCACTCCTAACCGACGGTACGGGGACGGAAATTTTCCAAGGCGGTAGGGCGGATGACCAGTATGCTCGCAGATCCAGTAGCAAAGACCAGCATGGGCGTCGGTTTCGATGCCAAGAACCGTCGCGCCGCTGACCCGGAAGCTTGGAAACGCGCCATCGGCACGAAACCAGTAGCAGCCCGCCTGGCCTTGCTGCCCGAAGGCAAGCCGCGCTGGGGTCGCCTGGGAGTTAGCGCCATTGCGCAGCTTTTGATTCTGGGCTTTTTCTTGTTGGTTCCCTTGCTATATCCGGAGCGCATGAAGACCGCGCTGAATTTCGACATCATCGAAATCGCTCAGCCGATCACCACGATTCCCGTAGCTCCTCCTCCCCCGCCACCGCCGAAGATTCGGCAGAAAGTTGCACCCGAGCCACCCAAACCGGTGATCGAAGAGCCCGTAAAACTGAACCCCAAGCAGCCGCATATCTTCGCCACCCCGAAAGCCGTTCAACCCAAGATTCAGACCGTGGACGTGAAGGCTCCGGACATGGCGCCCGTTTTGGAAGCTGCCAAGATCGACACCCAAAGCAACCAGCCGAAGCGACCGAAGGACGACGTCAAACTGAACAACATGAATAGCGGCAGCGCCGCACCAGCGACCGTAAAGGCGCCCGTGGATAAGGTTCAAACGGGTGGTTTCGGGGATCCCACCGGATTGGCCGGCAAAGGTGATCCCAACAAATCGAATATCGTGAATCGCCTGGGATCTCCAGCATTGCCTGGCGGCCCGGGTTACGGCAATGGCACCGCGGGTGCCAACGGAATCAAGGGCACCGTCGCCAGCACTGGATTTGGCAATGGAACTGCCAACCCTCCACAGGGTGGCGGCAAGCGCGGTTCCATCCAGCAGAGCGGCTTCGGCGACCAGACCGTGGCGGAAGCTCCCAAGAAAAAGGTGGCATCCACCGAAGGCGCTACCACGCAGGTGGATATCCTCGACAAACCGCGGCCGGAGTACACGGCCGAGGGGCGCAGCCTGCGTCTCGAAGGCGATGTGGTTCTGGATCTCGTTTTCTTGGCCAACGGTTCGGTCGAAGTTAAGGGCGTGGTCTCCGGTTTGGGCCATGGACTCGATGAAGCGGCAACTCGGGCAGCACAGCAGATCAAATTTAAACCGGCTAAGCGTGACGGCCAGCCGGTGGATTTCCCAGCGCGCGTGCGGATTCAATTCCGCATGGCCTACTGAGGGGGAGAAACAAAATGCGTAAGGTATTTTTATCGATCGCGCTGCTGGCGACGAGCGGATTAGCAACCTTTGCCGGGCAGGCTCCGGCTAGCGGACCAGCTGCGACGTTTCAGCAGATTGGCCCGGCGCCGCGCACCATGGATGAAGTCATCGACCGCGTAGTCGCCAATGAGGCCAAGCTGGACAACCAGGTCAAGACCTACTCGCCGCTGGTCGAAACCTACATCCAGAACCTTAAGCCGGACAAAGATCTCGGTTACGCCCCCGCGGGTGACAAATATTTCCTCGGACGCGCGGATTTCTCCAAGGGCGTGCAGTTGGTGTCTTTGAGCGATAGCGGCTCCAAGGGCAAGAAAATCTTCATGTCCGTCGGCAACTTCTTCTCGTTTGCCATGCAGTTCCTGCCCGATGGCTTCCTGCAGATGATTTTTATCGACACCAATGGCTTCGACAAGCAGCACTACAAGTTTGACTACGTACGCCGCGAATTCCTCGGCGAAGTGCGCTGCCTGGTGTTCGACGTCACCCCCAAGGAAAAGTCCGGCAAGGGCCGCTTCCTCGGGCGCATCTGGGTGGAAGATCAGGACTACAACGTCGTGCGCTTTAACGGCGCCTACGGTGGCGGGGGGCACACCAGCTTCTACTTCCATTTCGATAGCTGGCGCGCCAATGTGCAGCCCGGTATGTGGCTGCCCGCCTTCGTCTACAGCGAAGAAAAGGATCTCCACTACGCCCTAACCAAGAAACTCGATTTCAAAGCCCAGACCCGCCTCTGGGGCTACAACTTGGGCCACACCGCGGAAGAGCAGGAATTGAGCAAGATTCTCGTGGAGACGCCTGTTCAGGACGACACCAAAACCGCCAACGATCTTTCCCCCGTGCAGGCCCAGCGTTCCTGGGATCGCCAGGCGGAAGACAACGTCATCGACCGCCTGCAACGCACCGGCCTGATTGCTCCCAAGGGTGACGTCGACAAAGTTCTCGAGACCGTAATTAACAATCTCGAAGTCACCAACAACCTGGACATCGAACCCGATGTGCGCTGCCGCGTGATGATGACCACCACCCTCGAATCCTACACCGTGGGCCATACCATCGTTCTCAGCCGCGGCCTGATCGACGTGCTTCCCGATGAAGCCAGCTTGGCCGCCGTGCTCGCCCATGAATTGGGCCACATCGTGCTTGGCCATCGCCTTGATTCCACCTACGCCTTCTTCGACCAGATCATCGTCGACGAAAAGGATACTTTCCGCCACTTTGGCTTCCAGCGCACGCCCGATGAAGAGCATGCCGCCAGCGTCAAAGCCATCGAGTTGCTGAACAATTCTCCCTACAAAAATCAGCTGGGTAACGCCGGACTCTTCCTCTCGGCTCTCGAAGCTCGCCAGAAAGAGGTTCCCAATCTGATTAGCGCGCACCTCGGCAACCGCGTTCCCGTGATTGCCGACCTGAAGTCCACCACCCCGGTGGATCAAAAAACAAATCCGCAAATGATCGCGGCTTTGCCCATCGGCGGACGCGTGAAGCTCGATCCCTGGAACGACCATCTCGAGCTGATCAAGAGCAAGCCCGTGGGAACCGTGGCGGAACGCGAGAAAATGCCCTTCGAGATTACGCCGTTCATGCCCTACCTCACCCGCTATGGCAGCGACGCTTCCAAGCCCATTGCCGCCAGCGCGGCGGTTTCTCCGGCTGACCCGACCGCCAAGCCCGGCGATCCGGCACCAGCCAACCCGCAATAAGCTCGTGAATTACAGCTGATAATCGCAGCTCACACAACGCTTTCGCAGCTACAACGGCCCGGTTACGCAATCGCCGGGCCGTTTTGTTTTGCTGGTCATCGCTGATCGCGATTGATCGGCCCGGCCGACGGCACCTCTGCTCCGCAAATACTATGCAACGTTATCCAACGGGGCAACGCCCGACAATACCTTCTAGCGGACGATGAGCTTCGGAATTCCGGCGGGGGAGTGGGTTAAGTGGGGTGGCGGGTGGGTGGAGAGGTTGGGGAGGGGAGGGGAGGGGTCTTGCGGCCGGCATAAGGAATGATACTGGTCGCATTATCGCTTGTCAATAGTACTTGTTAGTACCTCATTCGAATGGGTTTGTGTGGGGAATATTGGGAAACGCTCGGTCTGCTCAGATTTCAGGAAAAAGAAAGACCCTCCCTCAAAAACCCGAGGACGGGGCACCCAAAATGGTTCCCGCAGGTTACGTCCGGGGCACCCGGCGGGGATGCTTCCGGGGACAGTGGTCCTAACTGACCGTCCGTCTGATTAGGCTACCCGCCTCCCTGGTGGTTGCTGGGGAGTTCGAAAAAGTCGTCATGGTCCGTAAGTGACCGCAGACATGTTTGGTGGACCGCACCACAGCGATGCAGTGACACGGGCTGAGCAATTCGGTTGGAGCGTGAAAAACAGAACGGCGATACGGGCGAAGTCCTCGCCTTACGGAGTGCCGCTGCGCTTGCGCAGGGGTGTCTCCAGAGGATTCAAAAACCGCACGGAATCGCTCTTGACGCGGCCGACTTCGTTAGACATGTCCCCAGTTTCTCGACAGGGTTGTGAGCGGCGTGGGGATAGGTCGGTGCGAGGGCGGACTCTGTGCGAGGCATGATGGACGGTAGTAGGCTGGAATTCAGTTTTCAATAGTACTTGTTAGTATATCATTCGAATGAGATTGCGGCTGCGGGTCCCACCTCTCCCCCGGTTTCTGGCGGGTTTCGGATGACTGGTTAAGGTGTAGACCCCAAGCCAAGCTGGCACAGAATCCCACAATCGGGCCGATTGGCCCCGCGTACGTCAGTGCAGCACCGCGCCATTGAATCGCTTCCAGAGAACCGAAACCGGTAGAAAGCCAAAACCAAAACGCGAAGTGTATAGCGAGGAACAGGGCACTACACCACCCAGGAAAAGGCCAACGCTTGTACAAAAACAATAAGAAGCAGGCACACGTCATGGCTATTTCGATCGGGGCCATCCGGTAGGGCCACGGCCACCACCACCCGACAAAGTCGTACCAGCACACCGCTACAGCTAGGAGCGCCGCCGCTCCAGCCGCTGAACGCAGGATTTCACGCGTTATCCGGGCATCCCTTGACACGCGCACAAGCAGCCACACAATAAAGGCTCCGACGATTGTCGGTATAAAGGTTTCCCAATAGGGTGTTCTGAAGTCAGGCACCTGGATAATATGTAGTGCCTTGTCAATTGAGATACCGGCCTGCCTTAACGGGTCCGTTAGGGAGCGAGGCGCTGATCGCAGTACAAGAGAGGTGCATGCGTACCCAAGGTTAAGCGAGAAGAGGATCTCGTGTAACGTCAGCTTCCACCCGGTGTCACGAATCTCGCCGCTTTTCATCCCTCGTATTCTCCTTGAGAATCCGCTCGAGCTGGGATCCGAGATCAATTATGACAGGCGGGTGGCGCACGCATTGCGGTTGTTTCTTCGAATCGCGATATACCATCCACTGTAATATATTACCTGTGAGTAATAGCTCAAAGACATCCTGGGTGGCCTACCCCTTTGCGGTTTGTGCAAAGGGTGGGCCGCTCTGGGAGCTGGCCATGCCAAAAGGTCTGAAACGCATTACCAAGTTTGGCCATCTGCATTTCATCACGTTTTGCCGCTATCAGCGTAGAGCTTTGTTGGGTAGCGGGCGCGCAACAAGTTTTGCCGGGAAGGGGCGGGTGGGTCGTGGGGCCGGAGCTGCGGAGTAGAGTTCGAACCCTTAGACCGGATGCAATCGCTGCGCGCTCACTGCTCACGCACGCCAGATTGCCACGGCAAAATCGGCAACGAAGGGCTAAACTTGTTCGGCAGTGGGAGACAACCTTCGGTATCGGAGAACCAGCATGACTACAAGCAAACAGCGCGCATGGCAATTCGCGATCGGAGCGGCAATATTTCTCGCGGGCGTTACCGCCGGACAACTGCACGCGCGGTCCGCCGCGGTTGTAAATCGTTTTGGGCAACCTAAAACCGTGCTGCATGTGGTGATCTACAAATTCAAGGACACCACCTCCAACAACGACCGCGAAATCGCCATCAACGGCATCAAGGGCATGGCCGCGAAAATTCCCGGCATCAAAAATATCTGGCTGAAAACGGAACGTAACCAGATCAAGGACTTCAGCGGCGTGTACGCCATCGAATTTACCAGCGCGGAAGCGGCCGCTGACTATGCGGAAAGCCCGGTGCACGAAGCGTGGTCCAAACAGTGGCAGGAAGAGCGGGAGAACAGCTTGTCGTTCCAGATTTCCAATCCGTAGCTCGCATCTTTCCACATCCTAAACATTTCGCGTCATGCCCGCGGCGCGCCGGATCATGGCGTCTTGCAGGCTGTCCGGCAGCAGGCGCTTGCTCCATTTCACCAGTGTGGCCAAGGGAGTAACGCCATAGCGCGCTTTCGGGTGCTTGGCCTCCACCGCGCGAAGAATTACGCGCGCGCAATCCTCCGGCGTGGTTCCAGAGGCCGCTCTGGTGCTGTTTCGCGCGTCCCGGGCGTTCCCATAGAGTTTCGCGTACGGCCCCGAGGACATCTTTTCCGCATACCCTTTGGAGAGTTCCGCCGCGGCTTGCTGAATTCCGGTGACGATATATCCCGGCTCGATCAAGACCGTGGAAATTCCGAAGGGATACAGTTCGTGGCGCAGCGCATTGCTAACCGCTTCCATGGCGTGTTTCGTTGCACTGTACGGGCCGTACGTCGGCGGCGTAACCAGTCCGGCGACGGAACTCATCATCACAATGCGCCCCTGGCGGCGCTCCCGCATGTGCGGAAGAACCGCTTGCGTCACGCGAATAACACCGAAAAAGTTCGTCTCGAACTGGCTGCGCCAGTCCGCCATGTTCATCTCCTCCACCGTGGCGATGTACACCACGCCGGCATTGTTGATCAGCACGTCTATGGCGCCGGCTTTCGCGAGCACCTCGGCGACGCCCTGTTGCACCGATGCGTCATCACAGACGTCGAGCTGCAGTGTTTCGAGTGACAAGTTTTTCTCACGCGCCACGGCATCCAGCTGCGCACGCTTTTCCGTGGAGCGCCCTGCAGCGAACACGCGATAGCCGCGCTCTGCCAGCAGCAACGCAGTGGCACGCCCGAGGCCGTCCGTCGCTCCGGTGATCAGGACGACGCGCTGCACTGTGCTTTGCTTACTCATTGCTTTTCGTCATTTTCGGCATGCGGCTCCTACTGCTGCGGTTTGGGCAACTGCAGAATCATGCCGCTGCCCTGTCCCGCCTCCACACTGGGCAGTTGTCCGTTCCATTTGTCAATCAGCGCCTTAGCATTTTCGAGTCGCCGTAACTCGAGCAGCTGCGGCGTCAGAGAAGCCTGGCGGATGCGGTTGGAATCGGCTTCGCCCTGCGCGCGCGTTACCTGAGATTTGGCGTCGCCTTCGGCTTCGGCAATTTTCTTGGCGGCTTCCGCTTGCGTGGTGGCCAGCTCGTTGCGTGCGCGTTCGGCTTGTTGGATGGCCTGCGCTTTCGCGGTAATGGCGGTAGCTATAACGCTGGGAACGCGTGGCGCGCCGATAAAGCCGAACTGCTGCACGCCCACACCCACGGGAGTCAGCTTGGACTGAATCATGGTTTCCACCTGATTCAGGAAGGCGGCTTTTTTCTCGCCGTAGATGTCTTCGACCACGTACGTCGACGCCACTTCGTTCAGCGAGTTGCGAACGATGTCGCGCAGAATTCCGTGCGTGAAGCGATCAAGATCGTCGACGCGATACTTCACGTAAAAGTCCGGCACCTTGGACGGTTCAATGGCATAGGAGAGCGAGACGTCCACAAAAATTTCCATGCCTTCCTTGGAGTTGAAACCCATCTCTTCGTTGATGGGATGGCCTTCGTTCACGTCTTTGGTCCATTTGACGGTTTGCACATAGGTGGGAAACTCGATGATCTGGGTGGTTAGCGGCGAATAGAGTACCCAGCCGGTACGAATGGGAATTTCCGAAGCTCCGCGCTGCTGGCCCGCCAAATTGATTTCTACGCCAACGTGGCCGGCTTCGATGCGCGTGACGCGCAGCAACAACGAGAACAGAATCAGTACACCGATCAGCACGGCGATGCCAATGACGATGGCCTTTAATCCGGGAATGGCCGGGCGCATGGTGAACGCGGGTTCGTCGTCGTTGCGGCCTTTTCTAAATACGTCCATAGTTCTCTCCTGAGATCGCGATCTGCTGGTTACAGTTTTCTGTAGCGGTAGCTTCCATAGTAGCGCGATTCAGAAACAAGCGTCGGCAACGGGAGGGACGTGGGGATGGCACGAGCGCTGAGACTCTGCCTGTGTTACTCCAGGATTTGAAAATAGGCGTATCCCCCTGAATCTTGGAAGTGTTGATTATAGTAGGCTTACGAGTATTTGGTCGCGTAAGTATTGATTCTAATTGGGTTATAA
>DATFYV010000149.1:0-10718 GCA_035314845.1 Candidatus Acidiferrum sp. | reverse complement strand
GGGCTGGAGGTGGTGCCGGATACGCCGGAGGTGTATCCCGAACTTGCCGTGGCGTTACCTTCCACGCCGACGCCGCCAGTGCTCGCGCTGCTGCCGACAACACCGTTGCCGCTGCTCGACGTGGCTGCCACGGTCCCGGTGATGGACTGGTTTCCGATGAAGGTATTGGCGGCGCTGAGTTCCGGGACTCCGGGGAAGGTTTGTTTGGGCGCGAAACTAACGATTCCGTTGCTGGCGATGCCGAAGCCGGTCGAGACGGAGCTGGCTGTTCCTTCGGCAAAACGCAAATTCAGAAAGCCGGAGGGCGTAGCCGTGTTGTTGCCTTCGGGAACCGCTTGCCACTGGAAGCTCTGATTTTCAGCGGAAGCCTTGGCGCTGTTGTAAGCCGAGGCGCTGAAATAATAAGAATGCGAAGTGTAGCCAGTGGTGGCGGTGGCGGTGTTTTCCGGGAACATGGTGAAACCGCCGCGAATGTACATGTTGCCGGCCACGTCGAGATTGACGGCTGGCGTCGTGGTGTTGATGCCAATCAGACCTGTCGGCGATTGAAAAATCCCAGAGTTGCCGAGATTCGATGGCGTGGTCCACAACGGGAGGAACCCTGTGGTGCCGCTGCCAGTCGGTGTGGCATCAGCGGTTACACCCCCTGCTGCGGCTGATGTTTGCGTCGCGGAGATTGGGCCTTGCGAGGCTGGCGCATTGGGCGCGGCCAGGAGAAAGGCTGACGCGGGCAAGCCGCCCACCGTGTCGGCATCCGCCGCCTTCATCGCATACGGCACGCTGAGCAATAGCACCCGCGGCTGTTCCGGCTGGCCGGCGATTTGCACCGCGAGCCAGCGGGCCTCGCCGCTGGCGAAGAGATAGGTGGGCAAGCCGTCGGCTTTCGTGGCCCCCAGCATCACGGAATACTGCCCCGTAGAATCCGGCTGCACATTCTGGGTCTCCAGCCACAGTGGTGCACCGCCTTGCTGGTCCTTATAAATCAAGAAGGTGACACCGACAGTGCCCGAGAGCGGTGCGCCATCGCTTTCCTTGGCGACTCCGGAGAACCGCACCAGTGGCGGCACGGAGGAGTTGGCCGCCACAGTGGCGGTCGCGGAAGAGCCACCGCCACTAGCTACGGCAGCGTTTGACGCGCCTTGCGCGTTAGCGCCGTTTTGCGCCCAGGTCAGTGCGAGAATGAGCAGAGTCAGGTGCCAGCTGCGTAGGGCCAGGTTTTTCACGGGATTTTTCAACCATCCTTTCTGAGTCTGTTCATATCGCCAAAGCACGGGGCATTTTGGGGCGGATACTACTTCCCCGTCACTCCTGCGCAAGAGGCTCACTGCACGACGGTTTGCGTCAGCACCGGCGAGGTGCTGGCCAGGATGTTGGTGGCGCCGCCATAAACCGCGGTAATGGAGTGCGTACCGAGGGATAGTGCCGCGGTGGAAAATGTGGCCTTGCCCGCCGAAAGCGCACCGGTGCCCAGAGTGGTGGCGCCGTCCATAAACGTCACGTTGCCCGTTGCTGTACCCACCGTCGAAGCGACTGTGGCGGTGAATGTAACTAGGTCTCCCGCAACGGACGGATTGAGTGAAGAAGTCAGCGAGGTGGTGGTGGAGTCTTCGATGGTGAAGCTCGCCGACTTGGTGGTTTCCACGTTGTCGGCTTTGTCGGTGCTATGGAAGGTGACAGTGTTGCTACCGAGGCTGCTCACGGTGAACGCCGCAGTGTAGGTTTCCGCGGTGCCGCCGTTGAGCTGATAGCTGGTCTTCTTGACGCCGCTGAGATTGTCCGTCGCGCTGAGCGTAACCTTAACCGCGCTGAGGTAGTTGCCGCCGCTGAGTGTGCCGCTTAGGCTGGCTTTGGTAACTGGAGCCGTCTCATCGATATTCACCGGATCCATGTGGCGGGTCTCGAAATTACCGGCCTTGTCTTCGCTGAAGAAATAGAGGGTGTGCGCGCCAGTGGCCGTAATCTTGAACGGAGCAGAGTAGGTGGTGCAAATTCCGGTTGCGATGCTGATGCAAAACGGGTCGTCCACGCTGTAGTAGATATGCGAAACGCCCGACCCCGTGGTTGGCGCGCCAGGGTCGCTGGCTCCCAGCGTCACCTGCACGGCACTGTTGTTCCAGCCGTAGGAATCCGGTGCGGGCGAATGCGCATAGGTCGTTCGTGGCGGGATCGTGTCGTAGCACACGGGGCCGTAGGTTTGGTCGTAGGACTGCAAGCCCATGTTGTCCCAGGCATACACATTCATGGTGTGGCAGCCCTGGCCGGCCGCCGAGACCGCACGCGAGCCCTTGGTGTCGTTGGGAAACTCCGGACCGCCATAGAAGGAATTGCCTTGGCCCGGCGTGGCTTCGCTATAGACGTCGCCAGGAGTCTGGTCCCACCTGCGGCTGAAGCCCGCCACTCCCGTGGGTTTGAATTTGCCGCCGGTGTCAGTGACGGTCCAGGAGACCGTTTGGTCGGTGTTGAACCAATGATCTTTCTTTGGACCGGTGAATTTCACCACCGGCCGGCCGGTATCCGCGGCGAGATTGTAGTTGATGGCCCACGCCAGTTGCAGCATGTTGACCGTGCCCCACCCAGTAACCTGGTCATAGCCTTTCTTGGCGCAGTAGACATGCAGGCTGAGCGCGGCGGTAACATCGTTGCTGTTGCAGCCGGACAAAATGTCATAAAACGGATCGTGTGGGGCGTTGGAGGTGTTCCCTTCGTCGTAGATGGGATAATTGGCGTTGCCAAGCGGTGAGCACGGGCTGGTCCCCGTGCTGATGCCGCAAACATTTCCTAAGACATCCAGGTAGGCGTTCTCTTGCGCAAAGAATCCGGCCAATTCTGGCGCGACAATACTGGTTCCACCAACGCCGGTGAGCGAACCCTGGTAAAAGATGTTCTGAAAGGATGCGGCATTCAGCGCAATGTCCGGGACCGCGCGGTTATAGCTTCCATTCGCGGGGCAGTCGGTGTTCTTTTGGTAGCCAGGCCTTCCGTAATAAGAGCTGCAGCCGCCTCCACTTCCACCGTTATTCCCGTTGCAACTGCCGGCGGCGGTGCCGCCCGTCCACGCAACCTCTCCAAGATACTTGCCGGTGGGTCCGAGAAACAGCTGGGTACCGCCAGCCGCCACGATATTGGGATCGGACGCGGGAAACATCACGCGGTCGCGAGTGTCACACACCAGGTTATTACCGTTGGGGTTTGGGATTTTAGCTGTGGCACCATTGTCGCCGGACGCGGCAACCAGCGTCCATCCTTGGCCCACCATCTGATTGAAAATATTGTGATCCGTATCCATGCTGCCGGTGTCGTAGCAATCGATTTCCGCGCAGCCCCAACTGGTACTCATGACGCGGGCATAGCCCTCGCTCAACATGAAATTGAAAATATCCGCGAAGGTTCCGAAGGTGGAGTCAACCCCCTGGTACATAAAGATCTTGGCGGTGTTGGCGGCCGCGCCGCGACTATTGGACATGGCCACGGCCCACTCCACGTCGAGGGTCGTTTCGATGGTGCACTTGGGCTGGCCTGAGGGACAACTCCACGTCCCATCAACGTTGTATGGCTGGATGTTGTAGGTCAAATAGGGATACTGCTTCTGAAAACCAGCCAGGTCGCTGTACAGGTAGCCGTAAGCTCCGGCGATGGCGATGGACGATTCCGGCGGTGAATTTCCCGGGTTACGGAAGGGGTTACAGCAATGACCCTGGTTGTACAGCGCCTTGGTATCGTACGCATTCGAATTCCAGATGTCCGTCGGATCGTAATTCCCGCCAGTGATGGCCGGCGTCGGACCGTCCACTGTGGAATCGCCGGGCGTCTCCTGCGCGTCATCCGCGTCTAATTGCGGTGGCGCATCCGCATTGACGGGGCCCGCGACGTAGAGCGGGCCTGGTGCCGGATCTACGAGCGGCGAGTGCAGCCTCTGTATATTGTTCAGCCCGAGGACGGCATGAATGATGCCTCCCAGACCGGTTGGAATGCTCGCGTCGCGATTGTTCGAGAAATAGGAAGTGTCTCCAAGTTGATACATATTCAGGGTGACGCCGAAGGCCTTCTCAATGGCTGCCGAAGGCCCTTCCAAGTCCACGAGCAGGCGGTTGTCGTAACGCTGCGTAGCCGTCAAACCTTGCGACTGAGCCCAGTCCACCACGGCTTGCTCGTCTGCGGCCGCCGGCGCGAAGCGTTCGTTCCACTGTTCCGCGGTCAGGAATTGGTGAAAGAGCGGAGACTCCTTGGTGTGCAATTGCTGCAGGAACTCCTCTTCTTCGGCAAGATGCGGCGGCTGCAGGCCGATTACCACCCGCAGCATCTGATTGGGATCTAAATGTCCTACGAGTCTGGCGGTCCCGCCAGAGACTGCCGCCGGCATGTTGCCGTGCAGCACCACGACGTCCGTGCTCGGTGCGGCCGCAGCGGAATTCGCGTTCTGCGGTCGCGCCGGGCTGGCAGGCAAATTATTTTCGGGAGAGGATCCCGAAATGAGGGCGGTGCCGGTATAGGAGATGCTATCGGCGCTCGCTAGTGTTGCGAAAGACAGCAGGAGAGTGGTCGCAGCCAACACCAAGACTTGCTTCGGCATTTCATCGCTCCTTGCGTCTGGCGACACTATTGGCGTGGGCGGGATTTCATGCTAAATTCCGCGTGAAAACGTCCCCGTCTTGGGCCAGAGCGCCAGAAAATCAAGGCGCAGTTTGCCAAGCTGGCCAAGCCAAGTCTTTAGGAAGTCCTCAAGAACTTCTCAGGAATTCTCAAGGCCGGTTATGAGCAACAACGGCAAAGACTTATACGACTTATACGAATTCGGCCCGTTCCGCTTGGATACCGCCCAGCGCCTCTTGCTGCGCGAGAACCAGCCTATTCCACTGCAACCAAAGGCTTTTGAGACCCTCCTGGTGTTGGTTCGCAACAGCGAAAAGGTGGTGCTGAAGGACGAACTGCTGAATGCCGTATGGTCCGATACCTTCGTCGAGGAGTCCAACCTCTCCCAGAACATTTTCGTGCTGCGCAAGGCCCTGGGCGACGTGGATGGCGGACGCCGCTACATCATCACCGTGCCTGGCCGTGGTTACCGCTTTGCCGAAACGGTCCGCGTTATTCCTCAGATTGAGGTCAACGTCCGAGTAACCAGCTTGCCGGAGGTTCTTCGTCCTTCGGAGCCTCGCCAACTTCCCTCGCGAAACGGAGATCACCAGGTAGCTATTCCGCCTGCGACTGGGGAGCCAGCGCCGGAAAAACGCTCATCGCGGCCTTCGACGGCCATCGCTATCGTCGCCGTGGGGGTTGTAGCGCTCGCAGCGGGCGTGCTTCTGTACCGTCATTATTCGAAGGTCCCGCGGTTGCTGAGCGTCCGCCAGATTACGCACTCGGGGCGCGTGGATCCCTGGGGCCGCATTTTTTCCGACGGCTCGCGACTGTTCATGCTCGAACGGGACGGCGATCATTGGAATAGCACGCAAGTGGCAGCTGGGGGCGGCGACGCACAACCCTTCCTGTCCACCTTTCACAACACCCGGATTTTTGCGCTTTCTCCTGTCAACTCCGAGATGCTCATCGCCCCTTTCGCCGCCAGAACTGGAAACCTTCCGTTGTGGAGCTTGCCGCTCGTGGGTGGCTCGCCGCGACGTTTGGGCGACATCAACGTCGATGACGCGGAATTCTCGCCGGATGGCACGCGCATCGCTTTCTCCAGGGGCGATGCGATTTATGTTTCGGATACCGCAGGTGCTGCGCCGCAAAGACTAGCCGCGTGCGCGGGATTCTGCCAATCGCTGGCATGGTCTCCCAATGGTAAGGTAATCCGTTTTACGCAAATCGATGACAACACCGACCAGACTTCGCTGTGGGAAGTAAGCGTTCAGAATGGCCGCCTGCGTCCACTGCTCCCGGAATGGGATAATCCGCCGGGAGAGTGCTGCGGCCGCTGGACCAGCGATGGCAAGTACTTCATCTTCGCCTCCGTGCGAGACAATGACAGAGAGATTTGGGCGCTCCGCGAGGCCAAATCGCTATTCCAGTTTTCTCCGCCGCAACCCGTCCGGCTTACCCACGGACCATTCGGCTTAGGGGAACCGTTGCCCTCGAAGGACGGACGCACCATCTACGTACAAGGCGGCACAGAGCGCGTCGATCTCGAACGCATCGACGCCGTCACGCATCAACCCAAGCCGCTCCTGAACGGCGTGCAAGCGTGGGAGATGGCCATCTCCCGTGATGGTCGGCGAACGGCTTACATCAGCGACGCCGTCTGGACCAGCCATGAGGATGGCGGCGCGCCGCAAAAGCTGGCGCAAAACTCGAGCACCATGAGGTTTTCGCACGTACGTTGGAACCCCGACGACAGCCACATTCTGCTGCAAGCGGCGGGACGTGGCCGCCCTCCGACTATCTTCACCATATCGACCGAGGGCGGCGCACTCACGGAGCTCACAGCTCTCGGCCACCCGTTTATCATTCCCGACATGTCTCCGGACGGCGAGACTATCGTTTTTGGCCCAGATGCCGAAACCGGGGACCGCTCCGCGGAACGGAGTTTCCTCTATCTCTACAACGTCAAATCCGGGGAGAAGACCGTTATCCCGGGCTCGCAGGGTTTGTTTGGCGCCTCGTGGTCGCCGGATGGCCGCTACCTTGCGGCTCTTTCCACGGATATGAAGGTGATCAAGATTTATGACTTTGCCCAGCATCGCTGGCGCGATCTGGCCCGGGGTAATTATCTGACCAATGCCTATTGGAGTCCCGACGCGAAGTACGTCTATTTCCAGGATCTACTGGCCGCGGGCGAGCCAGTCTTTCGCAGCCCCGCCGGCAAATGGACCAAGCAACTCGTTTTTAGTTTCGAGGAGATGTTACGCTCCGGACCGCATCGCTGCCTGTTCATCGGTCTGACTCCCGACGGCTCGCTGCTTACCCGCGTGAACCGCGACGGCGGCGAACTTTATGCGCTGGATGTGGATCTTCCGTAAGAGTTTCTCCCTGTCAGACTGGGTACCGGGAACGACACCGCTCCTGGGCGGCATCACCATGTGATTTATGGCGGAGAGGGTGGGATTCGAACCCACGGTAGGGGTTAACCTACACACGCTTTCCAAGCGTGCGCCTTAAACCGCTCGGCCACCTCTCCACGCGCGCCCGCTTCTCGAGTGGAAAAGCGCGGGGAAACAACCCTACCAATCTAGCAGAAACTCCGCGCGCACGCACACCGTCGGCTGCAGCGATTACCAGCTTCCCAGCGCATCCGCGGATTGCGCCCGCGTCAACATCTGCCTGCTCAGCTCCGCGTACTCGGTGACCAAGCCTTCCGCGTTTTGTCCCGCCAAGGTCGCGGCGTCTATTTCCGTTCGCAACACAGCCGCGGTGGCGAAGTCTGCACTGCACGCCAGACAGAACTGCTCCGGGCGCCCCGGAAGCTCGAAGAACTCCGTGTCCCTTCCACACATGCTGCACGTCCCTATCGCATCCTGCGCAACGCTTTGTAAGTCTCCACCCATGTGGTTTCCTCGGTGAGGTCCGAGTCTGGCCCGAACCGCAACGCGCCCAGTGTAGAGAAGGGCGTGTGAGAAAGTTCCCGGCAATTTGCTAAGGAAATCGTAAGTTCCATGGGGAGTGCGTCCTTCAGTGTTTGCGAGCCTAACGCGATAATTCCTAACGACTTCTTCACAAACTTCTCAGGACTTCTTTTACTCAGCGCAACTATCCTGCTGACGTTGTTGAGTGGGAACGTCGGGAGTCCTGACATGTCGTTCACCTTGATTTTAGCTTTGTGCATCCTGTCCTGTGATTTTCTTCTCTACGCCCTGTTCCGCTGGACCTACCCCGAGCGCGGCGGTAGGACGTCACGACGCGCCATTCCTCGTCAAACCGCCCCGCAGGGCTACGCCCTGACTAGCGTTTCGCGACTTCGCTAAGTCTCTCCCCGGCGGCGGACGGCGCACCTCCAGCCGCGCACTACGCGTACCCAACACATTTGACGCCGAATACCACCCTCGTAGGACCGCGTGCGCGGCGAATCTTCCTCTGCTAAACTTATCTGGCTCCAAGTGTTCCGGGATCGTCTAATTGGTAGGACATCAGCCTTTGGAGCTGAGTATCGTGGTTCGAGTCCACGTCCCGGAACCAACCTTTGTTTCTCGTCTTCTCCGCGCTCCTCGGGCTTCTATGCGCCTCCGTGTTGTCTTTTGTCTTCGCAGCAATCGACTTGGACTCATAACCCAGTTATTACGTCGGCTTCTGCAACTCCAGCGCCTCTGCCGTAACGTCCGTGTACTTCAATCCTGCGCCGGTGTTGAACAACACCACCCGATCCTCCAGTTTTAATTCGCCGACAGCTAGCAGATGGTCATACGCCGCCGTCGCCGCCGCGCCCTCTGGCGACAAAAAAATCCCCTCATTGCGCGCCCAATCCTTCAGCGACGCCAGGATTTGCTCGTCGGAAAATGCCAGCGCCACCCCGCCAGAGTCTTTTAAAATTTCCAGCATGATGTAATCGCCATAAGGTTTCGGCACGCGCAACCCCGACGCAAATGTGGCGGCATTCTCCCACACGGTGCTGGCGGCCGCTCCGGCCTCCCACGCGCGCACCATCGGAGCGCATCCCGAAGACTGCACGGCGATCATGCGGGGGCGTTTCCCCGGCCGCACCCAGCCCAACTCCTCCAGCTCCGCAAACGCCTTCCACATCCCAATTAGTCCGACGCCGCCGCCCGTGGGATAGAAAACCGCCGCCGGATATTCCCAGCCGAGTTGCTCGACCAGTTCGTAACCCATGGTCTTCTTGCCCTCGATACGAAACGGCTCCTTCAGCGTGGAAATATCGAACCAGCCCTCGCGCTCCTTGCGTTCCGCCACCATCCGCCCGCAATCGGAGATCAGTCCATCCACCAGCGTGACCTTCGCGCCGTACAAAACAGCCTCCAGATAATTCGCGAACGGCACGTCCTTGGGCATAAAAATGTTGGCTTCGATTCCCGCGGCCGCTGCGTACGCCGCCAGCGCCCCCGCCGCATTCCCCGCCGAAGGCACCGCCAATTTGCGCAAACCAAAATGCCGCGCCATGGTCACCGCCAACGCCAATCCCCGTGCCTTAAAACTCCCCGTGGGATTCGCGCCCTCCTCCTTCAAATAAACGCCCGGATAGCGCTTGCTGCGCACCACCGGCGTCCATCCCTCACCCAGCGTGACCGGCGCAACCTCAGGCAGCACCGAGCGATACCGCCACATTCCCGCCCAAGGCAACGACGCCACATCTCGCGCCACCGCTTCCCTTCCCGCAATTCCATGTGCGCCCGAAAGGTCGTAGCGTACATACAGAGCCCCCGCACACGAAGGGCAAACCGTCTGCGGTTTATCGGCGGCAACAGCGCATTGGCAGCGTGAACATTCAAAATGTTTTATTAGAGGCATTCCGCACGATACCAACCACCCCGACGCTCAAGCAAGCTCCTCGGCGTCAGCAGCAAAGCGTTATATGATTTCCGCCACTCGCGAAAAACTGCGGAACCCATGATGCCCAATCCTCTACCATCGGCAGGCGACCCACAACGATCCACCGCTCAATTGGCCTTAATCGCTGGCGGAATTTTAATTTTTCTCGTTGGTGCCGCGCTACAAATCTTCACCTCGAATCACACTTGGCCGCCGCTGCTCCGCGATGCCGCGCTCCTTCTCCTGGCCGTCGCCGCCATCCGTCAGCGTTCCCTGACCTTGTGGATTTTCTTCGCCATGCTCCTCGGTCTCGAGATCGGTCTCGATCGCCCGCAATTCGCCGAACACCTGCGCATCTTCAGCGATATTTTCCTGCGCCTCATCAAAGTCATCGTGGCCCCGCTGATTCTCGCCACGCTCATCACCGGGATTGCCGGCCACGGTAATCTTCGCGATATCGGCCGAGTCGGGATAAAAAGCCTCATCTATTTCGAAGTGGTTACCACCATCGCGATCCTCATCGGCGTCGCGGCCATCAACCTGTCGCACGCCGGAGAAGGTTTAGCCTTGCCGCCGCCTCCCGCGGTCACCCAACCGCTGGCAAGCGCGACACCTCCCATACCCTCAGTGCAAACCCCGGCGTCCTTGCGCTGGGACGATTTCCTGCTGCACGTTTTCCCGGAAAATATCGTCAAGTCCGCCGCGGACAATCAAATCCTGCAAGTGGCCGTCTTCGCTGTGCTCTTCGGCATCGCGCTCACTCTCGTTCCCGCACCCACGCGCGCGCCCATATTAAATTTCGCGGAATCCCTCGCCCAGGTCATGTTCAAATTCACCAACATCGTCATGTACTACGCCCCCATCGGCGTCGGCGCGGCTATGGCCTACACTGTGGGCCATGTCGGCATGGGCGTTCTCCTTCCGCTCGGAAAACTGATCCTCACCGCCTACGTCGCCCTGGCCGCCTTCCTGCTATTCGTGCTCCTGCCCATCGTGCTCTTCGCCCGCCTGCCGCTCATGCGTTTTCTCCGCGCCATCGCCGAGCCTGCCACCATCGCCTTCGCCACCAGTGCTT
Organism: Candidatus Acidiferrum sp.; assembly: GCA_035314845.1. Lineage (GTDB taxonomy): Bacteria > Acidobacteriota > Terriglobia > Acidiferrales > UBA7541 > Acidiferrum. Next base: position 232 of record DATFYV010000149.1, on the reverse strand, counting down.
CCGAGGCCGCTCTTCCCCGGGCCATGGAATGCATGGAAGCCTTCGGCGTACCGCGCCAAATCGTGGCGTTCGTCATCCCCGCCGGTTACAGCTTCAATATGGACGGTGGCTCCGTCTACCTCGCCGTGGCTTCCATCTTCATAGCCCAGGCTGCGGGCATCCACATGACCTGGACCGAGCAACTCCTCATGGTCCTAACCTTGATGCTCACCAGCAAAGGCATCGCCGGCGT
>DATFYV010000148.1:0-11944 GCA_035314845.1 Candidatus Acidiferrum sp. | reverse complement strand
CGGGGGCACATTACGATTTCCACGAAGCGCAGTGGGGGTTCGCTGGAAGTGGCTATCAGCGATAACGGGGTGGGGATTACCGATGCGCAGAAGATTTTCGATCCCTTTTACACCACCAAGCAGGTGGGCAAAGGCACGGGGTTGGGCTTGAGCATTTGCTATGGCATTGTGCGCGCGCATGGCGGGGAAATTCAGTGCTGGAACCATGGCGCGGAGCCGGGGAGCACCTTTCTGGTGCGTGTCCCAGTGGCTAGCGATACGGCGGTCACAGCTGTGGCCAAGGAAGCGGGGCGATGAGTACCCCGGTGCTCAAGCAAGCGCTGGCGCCGATTTTGGTGATCGAGGATGAGCCATCGGTGGTGGCGTTTCTGCGGGCGGCGCTGAAGCGTAAGGGCTATCAGGTGGAAAACGCCGCGAGCGGCAAAGACGGCTTGGAATTGCTGCGCCACGGGCATTACGGCGGGGTGATTTCCGACGTGCGCATGCCGGGATCGGTGAATGGCGCAGACGTGCATGCGTGGATTCAGTTGCACCGACCGGAATTGGCGACGCGGATTATTTTGATCAGCGGCGATACCGCCAACAGCGAGACGCAATCGCTGCTGGAACGCAGCGGTACGCCGTGTATTGAGAAGCCGTTTCGCGTGCAGCATTTGATCACCATTGTGGAGAAAACCTTCGGGAAACCATGAACCACGAATTGAAAACCCGGTTGCTGGTGGTGGATGACGAGCAGAGCATTCGGCGGCTGTGCATGACCATTGGCACGTCGCTGGGATTTGTCTGCGCGGAGGCGGAGAGCGCGGAGGTGGCGCTGGCGCGGCTGGATAGCGATGCGCCGGATTTGCTGCTGACGGATTTGAAATTGCCGACGCAGTCCGGCGTGGAGCTACTGCAGCAGGCGAAGCGGCTCTTGCCGCATACCGAAGTGGCGATTATGACCGGGCATGGGTCGATCGAGTCTGCCGTGGATGCGATGAAATTGGGGGCGTACGACTACATCGAGAAGCCCTTCCGCGTGGAAAAGATGCGCCTGCTATTGCAGCGCATGGCGGAGAAAGTGCGGCTGGTTACCGAGAATGAGTTTTTGCGTGAACGCGTAAATACGGAAGACAACCTGGATGGGATTATCGGCACCTCCGCAAATATTCAGGATGTATTGCGCATGATCGGGCGGCTGAAGGATACGAGGACGCCGGTGCTGATCTGCGGCGAAAGCGGGACGGGCAAGGAGCTGGTGGCGCGCGCGATTCATTTCCGCGGGGCGCTGGCCAAGACGCCGTTTTTGGCGGTGGATTGCGGTTCACTGGTGCCCACGCTGATGGAAAGCGAACTGTTTGGGTATGAGAAGGGAGCGTTTACCGGAGCGATAAAGTCCAAGGCGGGACTATTTCAGGCGGCCAACGGTGGCACGATTTTCCTGGATGAGATTGGCGAATTGCCCCTGGAGATGCAAGCCAAGTTGCTGCGCGTGCTGCAGGAGAAAGAAGTGCGGCCGGTGGGCAGCAACGAAAAGGTAAATGTGGATGTGCGCGTGATTGCGGCGACGAATCGCGATTTGGAAGAGGCCTACCGCGCCGGGACGTTCCGCAAAGACTTGTATTTTCGCTTGAATGTGGTGACCGTGCAGTTGCCCTCGCTGCGCGAGCGGCGCTCCGATATTCCCATGCTGACGCATCATTTCCTGGGTCGCTATGCGCATGGCTCGCAGATACAGGTGACCGCCGCGGCGATGAAGAGTTTGTTGCAGTACGATTGGCCGGGCAACGTGCGCGAACTGGAGAATTGCGTGGCGCGCGCGGTGGCGCTGGGCGATGGCAAGACCATCGACGTGGCGGATTTGCCGCCCTCGATCCGCGCGGAGCAGGGCGAAGGCGTTTCCCCGGGCTCGAAGATACCGGATGCTACGTCCCTTTCGGCGTCCCTTTCCACTACGGCGCTGGCGGAGATGGAGCGCATGACGATTTTGCGCGTTTTTGAAGAGGCCAACGGGGATAAAGCGCTAACAGGCAAAATTTTGGGCATCAGCCGCGCGACGCTGTATCGCAAGTTGAAACGCTACAAAATTCCAGTGAAAGGCGAAGAGGAATTGGAACAAGGCGAGGCGCAAGCGGCGGGCGGCAGCTCAAGTTAGGAAACATCACTTCTGTTCTCGGGATTGTCCATCAATTCTAAAGTCAAAACCCGCATCCGTGAAAACCACAAGGGTTGCAAGTCACGATCTCCCGGCGGCTTGCCCGGGCTAGGAAAGCGCAACTGACAAGGAAAGCTACGACAAACCGGAACGACATCCTGTCGTCGATTTATCGGAGCCCTTGTCGAAGCGGCGCCTGCCCGGTGGGATTTACGGGAAGTTGATTGTGGTGGGTCAAGGACAGAACATGCTTCCCTTCACCTTCTTTCCCAAGGCGCGTGGCCTCGCATCGGGCACTTCATGGACACAATTCCGCAGCCACACGCTGCGCTTACGCAGCCGCCTTCGCTCTTCGCGCTGCACCGTGTCGCTGAGGGGATCGGCGGCGTTTGGCGAGTCCGCCAAACTGCCTGATCTTCACTTCGCCGGCGGGAAACTTGGCGCGGATTTCCAGCTGGCCGCCCATGGCTTCGATGGCCTTGCGCAGCGTACTGACGAAAATGTCCGAGCGGCTTTCGATCTTGGAGACGCCGGCCTGGTTGATGCGCAGCGCCTTGGCCAGGCGCTCCTGCGTCAGTCCCATGGCCTGACGCAGTTCGGCCAGGGCCATTTCTTCGATCAGTTTGCGCGCCTTGGCGTCGGAACGCGCACGTGCCGCGGGCGGCATCTTTGCTTCCAGTTCGCGAAAATTCCTAGCCATCAAGAAGCCCTTCCTTTCGCAGCGTTTCCAGATGTTCGTCATACAGGCGATCCGCTAACGGCACAAACTGCTTGTACCAGCGGCCCTGGCCGGTTTTGTCTCCACCGATAAGCAGGATTGCCGCGCGCCGCGGATCGAACGCAAAGAGCACGCGATAGGGCCGCCCATGATGCTGAATCCGCAGTTCTTTCATGTTCGCGTGCCTTGAAGATGCCACGGAGTCCACATGCGGCCGGCCTAGCGACGGGCCGAAGTGGCGAAGCAAGTTCACTTCCGCCCTCACGTCCTCCTGCGCAGCCACGGTTAGCGTCTCCCACCACGTGCCAAAAACGTCCGTGAACTCGACTTCCCATTCCTTCAAAGGAATATACCTCCAAGAACATCCCAGGTCAATAGGAGGAATTACGATATTCGGCGTGATTATATAAGCATCAAGTCTCTCGCGCAGCGAGGATAAACCAGAGGCGCAGAGTACGCTGAAGTACGGGGAGGAGTTGCTAAGGGTCCCGCAGCGGCTAAAGCCGGTTTAGTAGCCGTGCGCTAACGGCCCGACTGAAGTCGGGCCCTCCCGATACGACGGTCGCGGACAGGACTGCTCCGTCTCCGGCGCGGGCATGCGTGGTAGGATGGCAGGTATTCTGGGAAGAATGTGGGAGCCTCGGCGGGAGGCGGAAAATGGCGGAATTGGGAACCGTTGGCGCGGCGCTGGGAGCTGGCGTGCCAGGTACGGCCTCGGCCGCTCCAGCCACGACGGCGCCTGCGACCAAGGTTCCTGCGCGGCACTCCGCGTTGGTGCGTGTGACGCACTGGATCGCCACGCTGTGCTTTTTTGCGTTACTGGTCAGCGGAATTGAACTCGTGATTTCGCATCCGCGCTTTTATTGGGGCGAAACCGGCAACGATACGACTGCAACGTTGTTCAAACTGCACATCCCTGCTTCGCGAAACCTGGTGCCGACGGGCTACGGGTACGTGCTGCCGGACCAGAACGGCTGGAGCCGGTACCTGCACTTTCAAGCTGCGTGGATTGTGATATTGACGGGGCTGCTGTACGTAATCGCCGGGGTGTTGAGCGGGCATTTTCGGAAAAATTTAGTCCCAGGCGGGTGCGATCTGTCGTGGCGGACGCTGCGGACCACAGTCGCGAGCCATTTGCGCTTTGCGCGGCCGAGTGCGGCGGAAGCGTGGTCGTACAACGTGTTGCAGCGGCTGGCCTACCTGTTCGTCATTTTCGTGCTGTTCCCGTTGGTCATTTGGACGGGCTTGGCGATGTCACCGGCGTTTGTTTCCGCGGTTCCGGCGAGCGTCACACTGCTGGGCGGGCAGCAATCGGCGCGCACGCTGCATTTTTTCGTCACCGTGGCCCTGGTGCTGTTTCTGCTGGTGCATGTGACGATGATATTTCTTGCAGGATTCTGGAGCCGCATGCGAGCGATGATCACGGGCCGGGTGAGCACAACGGGCGGGAACACTTAGGGAGCGGATATGAGCGAACTCTCACGACGCAAACTGATTGTCTCGGGACTGGCGGCCACGGCGGGGGTAGCAGGACTGGGCGTGGCAGCGAGCATGGCGCAAAAATTTGGACTGGTGCCGCCCGATCACGGCGGAATTTACGGACTGGGCGAAACACTGACGTACGCTTCGCAACGGCTGCTGACCAGGCACTCGTTGGCGCGCGAGTTCTCGCCGAGCCAGATTTCCAAGCCGCCGTTCGCCAACGAAATCGAGCCCCCGACTGCCGAGTTCAAGCGCCTTCAGGCCGGAAGGTTCGCTGAGTGGCAGATGTCCGTGAGCGGCATGGTGGAGCGGCCTGCCTCGTTTTCGCTTGCGCAGCTGAAGAGCTACCCGTCGCGCAGCCAAATCACCATGCTGCAGTGTGAAGAGGGCTGGTCGTATATCGCCGAGTGGATCGGCGTGCCGCTGTCGCTCGTGCTCAATGTGGTGGGGATCCAGCCGCAAGCCAGATACGTCGTCTATTACTCGATTGAGCCGGACTGGTGGGAAAGCATCGATATGGCCGATGCCTTGCATCCGCAGACATTTCTCGCCTATGGAATGAATGGCGAGGAGCTTCCCGTGGCCAACGGTGGGCCGCTGCGCCTGCGGGTGCCCCGGCAGGTCGGGTACAAGAGCGTAAAGTTTATTACCCACCTTACGGTCACGGACAGTCTGAAAAGGTTCGGCAAAGGGCTGGGCTCCGCGTCTTCAGACGCGGGCTATGCCTGGTATGCCGGGATCTGAAAAGAAACCGAGTGGAGATTAAGCAAAGTCAGCGCGTTCGCTTTCAGAGCTCGCGCACTACCATTTGCCGGCGTGCGCGCCGCCATCCACATGCAGTATTTCGCCAGTGGTGAAGGTGGCGTCCGTCAGGAACAAAATTGCGTCCACGACCTCCTGGATTTTTCCTAGCCTGCCGAGTGGGTTCGTCCCTTTGAGAGACTCATGCGAATCGGATTTATGCATGGGCGTATCGATGACGCCGAGGGCGACGGTGTTTACACGAATGCCGTCCTTGGCGTACTCGAGGGCCAGCGCGCGGGTCACCGAATGCAAGCTGCCCTTGGCCATGACTTGCACGGCGACGGGTACGCCGGCCATGGCGTGGTCGGCCAGGGTGGTGGATACGTTGACGATGCTGCCGCTCCGTTGCCGCAACATCTGCTTCACCGATAGCTGCGAAACGTAGAGAAAGCCCGCCAGCGTGGTGGAGACCAAAAGGTTGAAATCCTCGGTGGTGTACTCAGTGAAGGGACTGGGAATAAAAATACCGGCATTGTTGATCAGCACGTCGACGCTGGCGAAGCGGGATAGCGCAGTGTCGACGATGTTTGCGGCGGTCCGCGGGTCGGCGATGTCGCCATCGACGAGGGCAAGATTCGGGGAGGGCGGGAACGGATTGGCTTTGGTGATGTTGCGCGAGTTGGCGACCACGCTGTAACCACGGTTCAAGAATGCTTCCACGAGCGCCGCGCCAATTCCCTGCGAGGCGCCAGTAACAATCGCTGTTTTGCGTGCATTGGCCATGGCGAAGCTCCTTTGCTCACAGCTTGGATGATCCTGTCGAGGCGAGAAGTTGAAAATAATCGTAAGCCAGCGCCTAAAGCCGGTATTGCAGATGCTTTATGGGCCGGCTAAAGTCGGGCCCTCGCTTCCCCACCCCTTTTGTCTATCGCGGTAGCCCCAATCGCTACACACATAATTGGGATGAGAAGATAGCGAAGACCGATTTCGGCAAAATAATCCGCCACCCCAATCTTTGACACAGGGACAAGAATCAGAAGATCGAGTCCGAGATTCAGCACTAGCCAGAGCATACCAACGGCAAGCGCCTGATGTTTAGTCGGCGCAACGACGCGAAATAGCAGGACCAAGAAACATGCGCCGGTTGCAGCCCCAACGACGACCATTATGGATTTCATGAGACCGATGGGAATCAAAACTTTCCCATCGCGTCCAAAGAAAAAGAAGGAGATCATAAAAGGCACAAACCAGGTCAAAAACCCATAGAGGGCTACTTTTTTCCACTGTCTGCGATTCATGCGATTTCTCCCGTGAACATTTTGCCCTCGACCCCTTCGATGGAGCATTGTGGGGGCCTCCGACAGCAGGGCGCACTTCATTTTGCGACCAGGAACTGAATTTCAGTGAGATAACGCTCCGGATTGCCCTTAAAAATGATTCCAGGGCCTTTGATATAAATTTCTCTGGACGGACTAAGGGCCTTGTAGCCCCTCTCGTTGACATACGAAAATACCTTGGCGTAAGACTGCCCGAGTTGAGCGTAAGCGCCGGAATGAACAACGCTAACGGCCTGGCCGCCCGGGAGGGTTTTGAATTCGACGCCAGGAATGTTTTTAGTGTTTTTTACTGGAACGCAGCTCTCGAAATCAGCCTCCTCTTTGTTGTATTCGCTGTCATAAAACAGGTTGATCGGTTTTCCCGAGATGTGTCTTCCGATTTGCCGTGCCAGTTTTGCAAATGCCTGACCACAGTCCGCATATTTTCCCTTTATGCGGATCCCCGCGATCAGCAGGGATGGAATGGTTTTTTCTTCGATTTGATTTATGTTCCTGGCGGCGAGCGTTTTGGCTTCTTTTTCCGAAGCGATCAACTGATCGATTGACCGGCGCGTATGTTTCATCTCGCGGATTTTACTTTCCAGGTGCGCCCGCTGATTCTCGAGAAGAGAAACAGTATCCGCATCGTCGCTGGCTTTGCTCAGAATCTCTTTGATTTCTTCGAGGGAAAACATCATTTGCCGGAGAAAAACAATGATTCTGGCACGTTCGACATTTGCAAAATCATAGTGGCGATAACCGTTCTGACGATCGACGACACTGGGGACCAGAATGCCCTGGTCCTGGTAGATGCGCAGGGCCTTGACCGACAGGCCGCTAATCCTTGAGAACTGGCCGGTTGTAAACACTTGGCAGGCTCCTCTGTTCTTGGCCTCTCTGGCGCTGCCCAGGACTTTAAGGCCGGCCCCAAGGGCAGAGTCAAATGTTTCTTTTGATTTCTTCTTTGATGTAGCTGCCATTTTGCTCCGCAAATAACACCACCTCCACGAAGCGGGCCTGTTGAGAGCGGCATCCGAGGCTAGAGCATGGGCGAGAGGAGCGACGACAACAAAAAGCGTCACTTGATGCGGGTTGAGACGGCGAAGGGCGGCTGGAACTGGCGTCTGACTGAGACGGAGGCGTTTCAGGGTGAGACATTTGAGCCGGTGTGAGGCAATGGGAAAATCTTAAGCCTTGTGGTTTCTTCATGTTTACAGCGCCATCGCTGGGTTTCGCTTTGGTGCACTGCGTGCAACCTTTCTGCTGGAAGTTTACGGCTTGGGTGGTCTGCACGGGTGTGAGAAGGCCTCTTGCCGAGGTGGTTTCGAGTTTTCGCCGAATGGCTAACCGGGCCGGGCTGAAGCCCGGCGCCTACAGAGGCTTCAGCGGCAGGGTACGGAGCAAAGGATAACGTGCGACGTTCGGATGGGAACGTGATCACGGAAGAAGGGCCGGGTCGAGCGGAGCCGGGTCGCGGGGAACTTGATTGCGCGGAGCAGTTGGCGCGATTTTTTCCGCAGGTGGTGGCGCGGCGTGTGCCAGTGCGCGCGGTGGCGGTGCGGCCGGGGAGCGCGGCGTTGCGTGAGGCTACGGTGCTGGAATTTAGCGGGGCGGAACACGGGATCTTTGTTTCGACGCTGCCGCTGGAGTTTGCGGATCGCGTGAAAATCGAACATGGAGAGCAGGCGCGAGTGATCGAGGCGACCGTCGTTGCGGTGCAGTATCACGAAGGAAGGAAGGCCGTGGCGGTGCGATTCTCGCGCATGCAGAACCATTGGGTGACCCAGTCGTGAGCAAAATGACTACCTTGAACCTTTCGGCGCCGCCGAAAGCGGACGCAGCGCGCGGGGAGAGTTCGCTCAACGCAGGCGCGCGCGGGGAAACTGCACGGCAGGCACAGTGGGAAGAAGCACGTTCGGTATTTCCGATCTACGTGGCGCTGGCCAAGCAGTTGGCGATCGATATTCCCATACCTCCGGCGAAGCGCAACCTGCCGGAAAAGGCGGAGCTGGAGCTGTTCAGCCAGGTGCAGACCTGGCTGGACTCGATGGACCAGCGAGTGCTGGTGCACGAACTGCGGCACCTGCTGCAGATGACCACGCTGAATGCCAGCGAGGCAGGCTTGCAGTCGCTGATTCAGCGGCACATGCGCAAGCCAACCAAGTCCAATATCGACCGCGACAAAATCGACTTCCTGCTGGTGCAATATTTTGCTTTGTGCGCGCCGCCGAAGATTTATCACAAGCAGATCGGGCTGGAGGATGTGGCCACGGTGCTGAAGCCGGTGCTTGGGGTGGTATCCGCGCAGCCGCTGGCGTGGTGCGAGCCGTTGGAGCGGATGATTGAGGCTTTGCGGGGATTCCGCACGTTGCGCTCGATCACCAAATCCGATTTTATTTCGCAAGGCCGCAAGGTGAAGGAGTCGGCGGGAACGGGCTTTTATGAGGCTTCCGCACTGCTGGCGTTTACGCGGTTTAATTTTCTCCTGAGGCGCACGCTGATCGAATTGATGCATGCGGACTTGATCGCCATTCGCGCGGGATTGCAGCAGCTGGAAACGGCCGGCGTGGCAACGCTGAGCTGCAAGGGTTATGGAGCGGCGGGCGTGGAGTCGCTGGCGAAAATCAAGCAACTGGCGGACGAGTGGAAGCAGCCCTTTCAAAAGGAATATACCGAGAGCACGGTGACCGGAGCCTTTGAAAAGTTGCTGGGGCTGCGCAGCGACGTGGAGCAGGCGCTGGAGAAGGCAGGAATTAAGACCGCGATAGCTAAGCCCGAAAAAGAGGGGGCTGGGGCGGAGGCTGTGAGCGAAGGGGTGGCTAAGGTTTTTTCCACGGCCCCGAATCCCGTTGTGCCCAGCGCCGGGGCAAATCGCACCGGCGGCACTCCAGCTAAGACTCCTGCAGCGGTGGTGGACGCCGCACCCGCTGGAAAGTCTGTGGCGGCTGCGGAGCTGGATTTTGAGTCTTGTCTGGAGAGCATTTGGGAGCAGTTGATCGCTACGCCGCCTTCGCGCGGGAGGTCGATGACTACCGTAAAGGTGGGTGGGGCGCGCATTTTGATGTCGTCGTGGGAAGTAGCGGCGTTTGTGACCGAGGATGGGCCTTCGGCGGAAGATTTGCGGCGGGCGGTGGTGGCTCGGACGCTGGTGAATAGCGCGCTGGAGACGGCCAAGGAAACGGGCAACGCTACGGCGCTGGATCGCGCGCTGTCCGTGGCGCGGATTGAAGTTACGCGCTTGCAGGAGCGCGTGGACGTGGCCAAGCAAGCGAAAGATACCGAGGCGGCGGTGAATTTGGGGATTAGTACCAAGCGGCTGCTTTCGGCTTTGGATGAGGCGGAGAAACTGTAAGCGCTACGTCGACAGTACCGAGTTCATAGTAGTAGGGGAAAGCCTCTCTTGCGAAACGCGAATGTATTGATTCTGACGGATGAAGCGGAGTTCGGGCGGCTGCTGAGCACCTGCTGGCAAGCGGAGCGGCAGGCGCCACGCGTGACCATCGTCGACAGCGAAAATTGGGAAGGGCAAGTGGCGGCGGCGCCGGACCTGGTGGTAGCGGGGCCCATGCGCGACGGAAATCGCGCGCGGATTTTGCGATCGTTTGAGCCCACGACGGCAGTGATTCTGTGCGCGCCGGTGGACGCCAAGGAATTGGGTTCGCTGCGCGGCAAACATCCGCGGCTGGTGCATGTGCCGTTGCGCGAGGATTGGACGCAGACGCTGTTGCTGGTGGCCGGGGAATCGCTGCGGAGGACGGCGGCGGTACGCCTGGCACGCGACGCGGAACACCATGCGCAACGTAACGAGCGCGACGCGGTACTCGGCCGCTACATGATGGACATGAAGCACAGCGTGAATAACGCCCTGACGTCCATGTTGGGCAATGCCGAGCTGCTGCTGCTGGAACCGGGACAGCTTTCCTCGCAGTCGCTGGCACAGATCAAGACCATTCATAACATGGCCCTGCGCATCAACGAGATCATGCAGCGATTCTCATCGCTGTCGAGCGAGATGCGGGAAGTTGAGACGGGGCCATCTCATGCTGAGAATGAAGAAGAGCGGACGCCCACGGGAACGCGCCGGTAGCCTCCCGCAATTTTAGGCAACCTGCCTGTAATCAATACGTTAGCCAAGACGGCAACCTGAGCCCAGGAGCCTGCGACACTGGCCGCTGACGTGCACCTTTGCTCTGCGGATCAGTGGGTGTGGATAAGGGTTGGGAGCGTACGGCTGTGCTGAAAAAAGTGCTCATCGTGGATGATTCGCCGGCGCAGGTGAAGCTGATTCACGGACTGCTGGAGCGTGAAGGTTATGCGCCCATCGATTTGAACGACCCGCGACGCGTGGAGGAAACCATTGCCGCGGAGCACCCCGAATTGGTGCTACTGGATGTGGTGATGCCGGAGCGCAACGGTTTTCAAGTGTGCCGAGAGTTGAAGGCCAGCAGCGAGTTTGGTTCGATCCCCGTGATTCTAGTCAGCTCGAAGGACACTCCCAGCGACCGCTACTGGGGCCAGCAACAGGGTGCGGATGGGTATGTGACGAAACCTTTCACTCGCGAGGACTTGCTGCGGGCGGTGAGGCGCTTCGTATGAGCTGCGGCGGATTTTTGTTGGGCGATGCGAGGAATACTTGCCCGCGAGCCAGGAGACGACCCAAGAGATGAGCCAGGACTTTCATCTATTGCCGCTCTCGGCGGAGGCGGACGACAACGAGATTCTGCAGGCGGTGGGCACTGCGCCGCTGGAATTGTCGCCGGAGTCACAGTTCTGTGTGTTTCGCAGCGGGCGCGAGCGATTTTGTTTGCCGGTGCTGGATGTGGAAGAGGTGCTGGAGTGGCTGCTGCTGACCAAGATTCCGCTGGGTCCGGCGTATTTGATCGGCATTTTCAATTTGCGGGGCTCGATTATTCCGCTGATCGATATCGCCATGACGGAAGGGCGGCGTCCGGGTTTGCTGCCAAAGCACGTGGTCGTGGCGGTGCTGAAGGGGCAGCGCGGGCAGGAAGACATTCGCATCGGGATTGCCGCGGATGAAGTGATTGGCACGTATTCGGTGAGCGCGGAGGATTTGCTGGAGTCGTCGCCGGAAAATGTGCCGTACTGCACGGGGATGTTGCGGCATGACGACCGCCTGGCATTGCTGATTGATTTGCGGCGATTGCTGGAGGCTTTTCCGGGGCCGAGTATTTAGAGATTGCATTTTTTGCGAGGACGGATATTTCTTAGGCATTGCTCGCAAGTGATTTTTGGAGGAAGGCATGAAATCGCGATTGAGTTCGACAATTTGGATGCTGGTGCTGGCCACGGGAGCGGCAGTGATGGGCGTGCTGTTTCTGGCGTACAGCGCCGGACGGCAGTCCGGTGGCGCCGGCATATTTGAAAGCAGTCCGGGCAGCACGCAGGCGATCTTTGCCGGTCTTTTCGGCTTCGCGGTGGTGACGCTGCTGGGCTGGCAGCTGTTTAGCCGGTTTGTAGCCCCGGTGGGCGAACTCGCGGAATTTTCCGAGAAGCTGGCGGCTGGTGATCCACGGGCCCGCGCAACGGTTA
>DATFYV010000147.1:0-3774 GCA_035314845.1 Candidatus Acidiferrum sp. | reverse complement strand
TCGGGCTAAGACAAGGGAGAGTCTACACCCGAATGAGCAACAGAGCCTGATGGACGCGCTAATCGGAGACTGACCGTCGCCCAAGGGCGCGGCGGCTTGACGCGTTCACGGCGGTTGGATAGCGTAACGGGGCGGCCGACGGTGGCCGCCGCACATTGTGAAAATACTCTTTGTAGCTTCGGAAGGGCTGCCGTTTTCGAAGACGGGCGGCCTGGCGGACGTGGTGGAAGCGTTGCCGAAAGCGCTGGTGGCGCAAGGCCACGAGGTGGCCGTGGTGTTGCCGCGGTACCGCGGCTCGCGAAATGATGCGGCGGTGCTGCCCAGCGTCACCGTGCCGATGGGCACGCGGCTGCGCTTTCCTTCGATTGGCGGCGGCGAAAAAGTTCATGGCGTGCAATATTTTTTCGTCGAAGACGCCGAGTATTTTGATCGCGACGGGATTTACGGAGGCAGCGGCGGGGATTTTCCGGATAATGCGGAGCGCTACGCCGAACTGTGCCGCGCGGCGATTGAAGTTGCCAAACATGTGTGGCGCGCCGACGTAATCCATGGGCATGACTGGCAGACCGGATTGCTCCCCGTTCTCCTGCATACCGCGCACGTCGATGACCCGCTGATTAAAGACGTTCCGGTCATTTTCACCATTCACAATATCGGCTATCAGGGCGTATTCGGGCGCGACGTGGTCGAGCGCGTGGGCATCCCGGGCGGCACGTTTCATCCCGGCGGGCTGGAATATTTCGGCAACGTCAATTATCTGAAAGCCGGCATCGTGTATTCGGATTATTTGACCACCGTGAGCCGCAAATATGCGGAAGAGATTCGCACCCCGGAATACGGCTATGGGCTGGACGGCGTAGCGCGCGGGCGCGGCGGGCGTCTGGTGGGCATTCTGAATGGCGTCGATTATTCGGCTTGGGACCCCGCGACGGACAAATACATTGCCAAGAATTTCTCGCTTAAGGACGTGGGCGGGAAACAGGATTGTAAGAACGAACTGATGCACATCTTTGGCATCGCTCCGCAGTATGCCGCGCGTCCGCTGATCGGCATTGTTTCGCGTTTTGCGGACCAAAAAGGTTTTGACCTGATCGCCGAGCGCGCCGGCGAGTTGATGCGCGAAGAACTGTCCCTGGTGGTGCTGGGCACGGGCGAACGGCGTTACGAAGAACTGTTCCAAGCGCTGGCGGCGCAGCATCCCGGACGCGTGGGCGCGCGCATCGCTTACGACAATGCCCTGGCGCACAAGATTGAAGCTGGCGCCGATATGTTCCTGATGCCCTCGCGTTATGAGCCGTGCGGCTTGAATCAGATTTACAGCTTGAAGTATGGTACGGTGCCGATCGTGCGGGCAACCGGGGGGCTCGATGACACCATCGAACGCTTCGACCTGGAGCACGGCACGGGGACCGGCTTCAAGTTCGCCGAATATTCCGGGGCGGCGATGATGTACGCGGTGCGCCAAGCATTGCACCACTTCATCGACGAAGGCATTTGGAAGCGTATTCAATTGAATGGCATGGCCAAAGATTTTTCCTGGGAGGCGCCGGCGCGAGAGTACGCTAAACTGTATCAAGCGGCCTGGAGTCAGCGGCATCCCGGGCAGGCACTCCCGAAGTGAAATACTGGGGATGAAACGAAACGACTGCGTCATCATCTAATTCATACGAGTCTGGAGAGAGAGGCGGCGAGGGCTGTGTAACTCGCTGATAACAAACAACATGGCTGATAACATCGCAACAGTTACGGATGGCAATTTTGAAGCGGAAGTCTTAACGGCTAGCGCTACGCAGCCGGTACTGGTGGATTTCTGGGCGGAATGGTGCCGCCCGTGTCACATGCTGGCGCCGACGGTGGCGGAGATCGCCAGCGACTACACCGGGAAGCTCAAGGTCATGAAGCTGAACGTCGACGAGGCCATGAACTCCGCGGGCCGTTACCGCGTGCAGGGCATTCCCACGCTGTTGCTGTTCAAGAACGGGCAGGTGGTGGAGCAGATCGTTGGCGCGGTGCCCAAGGATCAGATCACCAAGGCGGTTGACCGGCACTTGGCGTAATTTCGCTACGCGAATCGGCAAAGGCGTGTCGCACCCGGTGTGCGACGCGCCTTTTGTGTTTTTTGTATGATGCGGGGCCATGAGCGGATCACGTCTACGCTGGGGCTTGCCGTGGCTTTTAACACAGAGTACACAGAGGGCGCAGAGAAGAAAGTGCGCTGATTAAGGGGACGGCTTGGAGACTGTCGCTTGTAATCTTTGCGGCTCGGAGGAGTATTCGGCGGTGTATGCCATGCCGGACCGGTTGTATTTTCGCGATGAGTTTTTCACCGTCGTCGAGTGCGATCGCTGTGGATTGGGGTTCTTGAATCCGCGTCCCACCATTGCGGAGATGCAGAAGTATTATCCCGCCGAATATTTTCGCAACCCTTCTACCGCGAGCAACGCGCGCTATATGCGGCGGCGATTTGCCAGGGAAGCCGGCTTCTTGAAGGGCATCGAAGCGCGGGGCGGCGCGCGACGCTTGCTGGACGTTGGTTGCGCGGACGGGGCATTTCCGCGGTTTATGAAGGCCCGCGGCTGGGATGTCGAAGGCGTGGAGGTATCCGCGGTAGCGCAAGGCATTTCCGATTTTCGCGTGTACACCGAGGAATTTCAACATATCCCCGTGAACGAACCGGCCTATGACGCGGTCACGGCCTGGGCGGTTCTCGAGCACGTGCATGATCCAATGGCTTATTTTCGCAAGGCTTCCGCAGTTTTGAGGAAGGATGGCTTGTTCGTTTTTCTCGTGCCCAATTTTGTGAGCGTCGCCGCGCGAAGTCTTTTCTGTGAGGATGTTCCGCGACACATTTATTTCTTCACCCGCCAAACGGTGGGCCAATACCTGGAGAAAAATGGCTTGCGGCTCGAACGCGAAGATAACGGCCGCAGCATTTACAAACTGGCGCCCAATAATTGGCTGGGTTATATGCTGCGCACGCGGCTGCTCGGCCGGGACTATCGCTATGAGGACGTCCCGCTCACCAGCAAGGAGTTTCGTCGTTTGCATGCCTTGCCGGGCGGTTTGCTGACTTCCTTGAAGTACGCGTTGTATTCCCCGGTCTCGGTGCTCGACCGCATGTTATGGCCGGTAATCGAATCGGCGCAAATCCTGGCCCGGCGCTACGGCGTCAGTACCTACGTCGCACGGAAGATCTAGATGCCTAAAACGAATCCGCCACCGAAAATCGTGAAGCGCTGCACCTGGGCGGCCAACGATTTAAACATTCCTTATCATGACCAGGAATGGGGCGTGCCCGTCCATGACGACCGGCGCTTTTTTGAAATGCTCATCCTGGAGGGTGCGCAGGCCGGGCTGAGCTGGGACACCGTGCTCAAAAAGCGCGCGCGCTATCGCCAGGTATTCGATGAGTTCGATCCCGCGCTCGTGGCGCGTTACGATGCGCGCAAGGTCCAGGCCCTGCTTGCCGATCCGGGAATTATTCGTAACCGTCTAAAAATTGCCGCGACCATTGATAATGCCAAAGCCTTTCTAGCTGTGCAGCGGGAGTTCGGCTCCTTCGACGCTTACGTTTGGCCCTTCGTCGGCGGCCGCCCCAAGCGCAACGCCTGGAAGCTCCATCGCGCCCTGCCCGCCAAGACCGCGGAATCGGACGCTCTCAGCAAAGATTTACAAACCCG
Organism: Candidatus Acidiferrum sp.; assembly: GCA_035314845.1. GTDB lineage: Bacteria > Acidobacteriota > Terriglobia > Acidiferrales > UBA7541 > Acidiferrum. Next base: position 94 of record DATFYV010000147.1, on the reverse strand, counting down.
CGGGTTCCGCTTCGTTGGCTCGACCATCTGCTACGCCTTCATGCAGGCCACCGGACTGGTGAACGATCACCTCGTAGACTGTTTTCGCTATCGC
>DATFYV010000146.1:0-9869 GCA_035314845.1 Candidatus Acidiferrum sp. | reverse complement strand
GGATCCTTCTCCAGGGCTTTGTTCAGGATTCGTTCGAACTCCGCGGGTAGTCCGGGGCGCAGCAAAACCGGCGCTGTCGGCGCGTTGTGCAGAATATTGTCAAACACCACCGCGCTGGTGGACCCAGGGAAGGGGTGTTTGCCGGTGACCATCTGGTAGAGCACCGCGCCCAGCGAAAAGAGATCCGTGCGCCCGTCCAGCTCCATGCCGCGCGCCTGCTCTGGAGACATATAGGCGATGGTGCCTACCGCCGAGCCCGGGCTGGTGAGAAGCTGCGGCCCAAGATCGCTTAAGGTTTCGCCCTGAAGAGACTCACTATGTTTGATGATGAGTTTGGCCAGGCCAAAATCCAGGATCTTGACGGCGCCACGCTCGGTCAAGAATATGTTTCCCGGCTTAATGTCACGATGCACGATGCCCTTTTTGTGTGCGGCGTCGAGCGCGTCGGCCAGCTGAATCCCCAACTCTGCGACGCGCGGAATGGCCATCTCTCCGGCGGCCAAGACTCGGTCGAGAGACTGGCCTTCCAGCAGCTCCATGGCGATAAACGTCTCACCTTGATGGTCATCGATGGCGTAGATGGTGCAAATGCCCGGATGATTCAGAGCCGAGGCGGAGCGAGCCTCGCGCAGGAAGCGCTCTTTGGCTTGCAGTTCGCGATCCGCTTCTTCGGGGAGAAATTTCAAGGCTACGCGGCGGCCTAGCTTGGTGTCCTCGGCCTCATAGACTACGCCCATGCCGCCGCTGCCGATTCTGCGCAGGACCTTATAGTGGGCAATGCTCTCGTTAATCACAGGTTTTTCTTAGACCACGATGGTAATCGCAACACGCAACTCGGTCAATCGAGCGGCGCCGTTGCGTGAAAAGATTCTCGCGTACGCAGGATTTCTCTTGATTTCAGGCTATCAGGCGATACTCAGGTTGCGGGACTATTCCTTGGGAGCGTAATAGCCCTTCCGGGCCAGCACTTTCAGGTCATGATTGACGGTTTCCACTTTGATCTTGCGGAACTTGCCGTCGCGCGCCAAATTCGTTGGATAGTAACCCAGCATGTACTGGCTGCGCAGCTCCTCGGAAATCTCGTCGAAAGCCTGCGCCAGTTTCTTTTCCGAGGAAACGGAAATCACGCGCCCGCCGGTTTCGTCGCTCAACTTCCGAGCGGCGCCAACGTTGGCGCCATAGCGAGGGTCGGCGACCAGCAGAATGTGAATGACGGTATCGGTGCGCTGCGCGGATTCAATGGCCTCATCAATCTTGACGCGGCTGCCCTCGTCTTGTGCGTCGGTGACTATGACAATGGCCTTGCGCCCCGCCTCGGTATTCAGTTTTTCGCTGCATGCCAGATAGATGGCGTCGTACAACACCGTTCCCGGCGTGTTTTGATTGCCGATCGGGCCCGGATTTCCCGCGATCATCCCTCCGCCCGGCGTATTGATGCGAGCCCGGTGCACCGCGCGGTCCAGTTGCGCGCGGTCGTCGGTAAAGTCCGAGAGCAAGTCGGCGTCGGTATCGAACGACATCACCAGCGCTTCATCGCCTTTGCGCAACACGCGCTCCAGGAAACGGCTGCCAGCTTCCTGAATGCCACCGATCATGAATTGCTCGCTGCCGGAAGTATCGAGAAGCATGGCGAGGGTGATGGGCAGCGTCGATTCCTTGGTGAAGAAAGCGATTTTCTGATCTTGATTGTCTTCGGTGATCTTGAAATCTTCCTGTTTCAGGTCGGCGATGATTTTTTTGTTTTTATCGCGCACGGTAGCGAAGACGTTCACCAAGTTAACTTGCGATCGGATCGTGCCGGCCTGCTGCTGCGTTTGTCCGGAGGAATCCTGGGCATGCGCGGGTAGCGCCGCGACACCGCCCAGCGCGACCGCGACCCCTGCGGTGGCCAATTGCATCAAAAGTTTTTTTACCGAAGGCATGTATACTTTCCTAGACGATAGATACCCGAGGTTGCCGCCGGGCTATTTGGGCGCACGTTGCTCGACGCTTTAGGATGCCGCCACCGGGCGCGATGGATGTTTGTTGACGGTCGCCGGATGATGGTTGCCTGATAATGGCCGCGTGATGACGAGGCCTGGCGCAATGGTTCCGCGCCGCCAGATTCGATAAGAAGTCTTACTCCGAGGACTATGAAAAGTCTACGAAAAACAGCTGCGCTCGCGGGGATCCTGTTGATCTGTGGCGCCTACAGCATTTTTTTGGCGGTTCCCGCGACAGGGCAAACGCCGCCGGTGCAGAATCCGGCGCCAGGCCCGGACGGCGCGGTGACGGGTAAATCGACCGACGAAGCCGGGAGGCAGGAGGGCAAGCCCGGCGCGACGCCGACTGCACAGACTCCAGCGCAGCCTCCGCCGAAAAACGGCCGGCAGAGCGCCATTGTGGTAAGCACCGCCATTGTCACTGTTCCCGTCACCGTGAAAAATCGCCAGGGGCAACTCGTGCCGGACCTGCATAGGGATGAATTTCGTATTTTTGAGGACAACGTGGAACAGAAAATCACCACGTTTTCCGCCGAAGCCTTTCCCCTTTCCATGGTGGTGTTGATCGACAATGACCTGAAGAGAAAAGACGCTGAACAGGTTGCCGCCAGCCTCAGAGCTGTTCTTACAGGCATGAGCGTCGCCGATGAAGCCTCTGTCTGCCGCTTCGATCAATTCTTTCACGAAGGCCACGGCTTTACGGCCAACCAGGACAAGTTGCTGGTGGAGTTGAAGCGCGAGGCGGTCAGCGACGATCGCCCGGATGTCGCACCGCCCAGCGGATCGTTCGGCAGTCCCAGTATTAACGGGCAGGCCGCGCCGGGTGTCAATCAGGGCGACGCATACCCATCAACGACGGTGATTGGCAGCCAGCATACCAAGGCCATCGATGACGCCATCTATTCCGCGGCTAAACTCCTAGAAGATCGCGGACGGGATCGCCGCAAGATTATTCTGCTGATCTCCGACGGACAAAACGGCGCAAAATTTAACACCAATCCCTACGCCAACGTGGTCAAGGAGCTGTTGCGCAACAACATTTCGGTGTTTAGCGTGGCCGTCAGCAGCGCTTTTTTCGATCGCAAGTTCAGCCGCCTGGTGGATTACGCGCACGCCACGGGCGGCGATATTTACTACGCGCTGAAGCGCGGCACGATGGAAGAGCTCTATTCGCGGGTCACGGAAGAAGCGCGGCATCAGTACACGCTGTACTACTCGCCGACCGGCACGGATCGCGGCGCGGACTACCACACCATCGAAGTGCGCGTGGAGCGCGAAGGCTTGAACGTCACCGCGCGTGAAGGCTATTACACCAGCGGGCTGCAAAAGTAACACTTGCTGGCCACCCGCGATAGCGCTCAAATATGGGCTTCGTGCTCCGGGCAGATCATGCGGTAGGCGCAGCTCTTGCAGATGAAACCGCTCTTGGCCGCGAAGGAGCCTGCGCGAATATCCGCGGCGGTTTCCTGCACAATTTTTTCGGCTTCGTCGAGCTGTTTCTTCTCTCGCGTGGTGATTTGCACCAGATTATTTTGCAGGTAATAAAAAGCCAGGCGGACGGGATTCCACTCGAATATCTCCTTGGCCGCCAGGGCGTATATGCTCAGCTGCAAGTCTTTGCGCGCGGCGTCATCGGTGCGCGGGCGTCCGGTCTTGTAATCGATAATCTCGACGTCCTTGTCGCGTGGCCCGCCAAGTAAATTAATCTGGTCGAAGCGGCCGTTGACGATGACATTGTTGGCCATGGGTAGTTCGAAAGCCTTTTCCTGCTCCAGGATTTCCGGCGTGGCCGCGAGCATCGCGGCATGAAACACGCGCAACTGCTCGAGCCCGTCCTTGCGGTATTCTTCCTGCTGGTATTCGTCTTCAAAGCCGCGCTCCGACCACTCCGTGTCGAAGAGGCGCTTCACTTCGTCGAACGCGATACGGTTGCCCTTGCGCAGTTCGTTCACGAAGCGCTTGATGGTCTGGTGCATCACGCGGCCAAAGGTGAGGGTGGCCCTCGGCGCGCCATCGATGGACCACAACTTCTCAAATAAATACTGTGCCGGACATTTCCGGTAGCACTCGATCGCCGAGGGGCTAAGCTTCAGAGGCTCGGGAATAATTGTGCGATACGTCTCCGCCCATTCCCCGATGCGCGAGAAAATTCTCGCCGGCGCTGCAGAAACGGGGAATAGTTCGTCCGCGCCAAAAAGCAGCGGTCCATCCGCCGTTTCCCCCTTCGAACGAGAGATCTTGGGCGCGATTTGCTGTACGTCCCGCCGCTTGATGGCCGGCTCCATCACGATGTCTTCGATGAATACTGGTACCTTGCCTTTTTTTTCCGTCAGTGTGGTGATGGTCAGGCGCTCTTGCGCGCGCGTGATGCCCACATAAAACAGTCGCCGCTCTTCCTGAATATGGAAATCGCCGTCCGGCAATTCTTCCTTCATTAGCGCGGTCGGAAATTCGAACAGCGGCAAGCGCTTGTTTGGAGGAAATGCGCGACTGTTCACGCGCAAGAGGAAGACGTGCGGGAACTCGAGGCCCTTCGCGCCGTGCACGCTCATCAGCTGCACGGCGTCGCCGGAGGCATCGTCTTCCAGGCAGATTTGCTCGCCGGCTTGCTCGTAATAGTCGAGATACTCGAGAAATTCCGGCAGGTCGCGCCGTTCGCTCTTCGGCTCCCACTCCTTCATGAATTCGGCGAGACGCGCGACGGTTTTGCGGTCTCGCTCGCTGGCGCGCTGCGGAATCTCCAGCCATTCCGTGAGTTCCGTAAAGAATTCCCGAGCCGTGCGGCGGCGCAGCAGTTTGCGTTGCGCCAGCAAGAACGTTCGCAGTTCGTCGGTGCTGCCGTGCGATTCGTCGAAAGCCAATTCGCTTTGCGGCGATTGCAGAATATCGTAGATGGGGCGGCGATCTCTTTTGGCGCGCTCCGCGAGGCGCAACAGGTCTTCTGGCTGCATCTTCCACGCGGGCATGGCCAAAACACGCGCGCAGGCCACATCGTCGAACGGCTTGGCGATCAGCCGAAGATAGGCCAGTACATCGCGCACCAGGGGATGCACCAGAATCGAGAGGCGGGTGATGACAAAGGGGACTTTACGCCGGGACAACTCTTCCACGAGTTCATCGCGATGGGCATGCTGGCGATACAGCACCGCCAAATCCGCCCAACGCCGGCCCGCTCCGTGGATGCGTTCGAGTTCACCCGCGACCCAATGCGCTTCGCTCTCCTTGTCGGCAACTTCAGCGATGCGGATGCGGCGGCCTTCGCCTTTGTTCGGCGAGAGAATTTTATTGGGAAAGTCCGCGCTCGTTTCGTTCTGCCCGATGACCTGCTGCGCGACACGCAGAATATTTGGCGTAGAGCGGTAATTCTCCGTCAGCGCCACGCGGAACGGGCCGGAATCCTGTCCCACCCGCCAACCCGCAAAGCGCTCCAGAAACAGCTGGAAGCTGCCGAAGGACGCGCCGCGGAAGCGATAGATGGCCTGATCGTTGTCGCCCACCACCACGATATTGCGCGGCTCGGCGCAGAGTAGTTCCAGCAGGCGGAGCTGCGCGATATTGGTGTCCTGAAATTCGTCGACCAAAATGTGTTTATAACGTGCCTGTAGTGCCGCGCGCTTCTCCGCATCGTTTTCGAGTAGCGCCACGGCGTCGGTGATTAATCCGTTGATGGCGACGGCATTTTTCTCGCGTAACAAATCATCGCTGGCTTGGTAGGCGCGCGCGATTTCTTTTTGCTTGGCGACTTCTTCCAGGCGCTCGCTGTAAGTATCTTCGTCGAGCTGCGCGCGCTCAGTTTCGAGCTTCCGCGCCTCGCCTTCTGCAAAGCGCGTGTATCCTGCGCTGCTCACGAGTTCGTCCTGGCAACGGGAAAAAAATTGAAGAAAATCGTTAAGGAACTGTCCGGGTTCCGCCAGCTTGCGGTATTTTTCCAACTGCAGGCGGCGCATATTGCGGCGCAGCAGAATCCAGTGATCGACTTTTTCGAGTACCTTGCGGTCGGGCGCGATCTCCTTCAGCAAGCCCTGGCAGAAGGAGTGAAAGGTTTCAATGGTCACGCCCTTGCAGCGTTCGCCGGTGCTCTTGGTCACGCGGGAACGCATTTCGCCCGCGGCCTTATTGGTGAAGGTCAGGGCCAGGATATTCTCGCCGAGGAGGGAATCGTCGGAATTCAATAGGTGCTTGATGCGCTCGGTGATTACGCGGGTTTTGCCGGTGCCGGCTCCGGCGATGACCAGCAGCGGACCGGCGCCATGGGTGATGGCGCGCCGCTGCGCTTCGTTTGGTTGCAGGCCGCTGCCCGGGAGTGGCGTGATGTCAAAAAGTGTTGCAGTCATAGTGTGTTCAGGGAAAGAACAAAAGCACGGGTCTGAGGACCTGCCACTACATTGTGCTATCAGCGTTGCGATTTTCGGCCTGCGGCTACGTCCGCGATGAATTGCGATGAGGCTTTGCGCGGCACGGTCAGCGACTTCCAGTTGTCGCAGCCAAAATGTTTGGACAGCAAGATGATTTGGCCGATGTGCTGCGGATAGTGCGCCAACTGGCGGTTGATGGCCTGCATGACAGAATGCGGTTCGGAGCGAATCATCACGGTTTTGCTTAAATCCGCATCGGTCAAGGGACCGAGGGCGTCCAAACAAATCTTCCAGCCGGCTTCCCAGAGGGCCATAAGTTCCGCGCGGGTTTTGGGCGGTTCTTCAAACTCGCTGTCGCGGTTGCGGTCCGGCTTTTCTCCGTCGCTGCTCAGAAAATTGGTCCAGCGGGAACGCATGTTGCCGGCCATGTGCTTTACGATGATGGCGATGGAGTTGGATTCCTGGTCCAGCGTGGCGAATAGGTCGGCGTCCGGGCATTGCGCCATGGCGCTTTCGCCCATTTTCTTGTAATGGCGAAACAGCGATATGGAATCCTTTAGATATGAAGTCGTGAGTTCGTGGGCCATTTGCGAATTGTACTCCTGTACGTGAACGCGCCGGAAATTGACCTTCGTGGTGAAACGCGTCCCCGAGCCGAGTCCAGCTGCGGTACACTCTTCCCACTTCCGCGCAAGGAGGATGAAAATGAGCTTCAGCCAATCGCTGATTCCCGAATTCGATCACGAGATGAAAACCTCTCGAACGCTGCTCGAGCGCATCCCAGAAGACAAGCTCGCGTGGAAGCCGCACGAAAAATCCATGACGCTGGGCCGCCTGGCCGGCCATATCGCGGAACTACCCGGCTTTGTGGTCAGCATAATCCAACTCGACGAGCTCGATTTTGCCCCGAAAGAAGGTGGGCCACCCCGGAAGCCGACGGTCGCGGAATCGCGTCAGCACGTGCTGGAGGTATTCGACGCGAAAGCGGCGGCTGCACGTCCGGTAATCGCCAGCGCTAGCGATGAGCACCTGGCCAAAGTGTGGAAGTTGAGCAGCGGCGGCAAGACTATTTTTGCCATGCCTAGAGCTCAGGCCGTTCGCGCCATGTTCATGAATCACGTGGTGCATCATCGGGGGCAGCTTTCGGTTTACCTACGGTTGCTGGACGTGCCGGTGCCATCCATTTACGGACCGAGCGCCGATGAAGGCAAATTCTGATTCAGGCGAAGATGTAAGACGCATGTCCGTACGTTCGGATGGGATCGCTGGTCGTCTCCCAGAAACGGCTGCGAAACAGAACGGCGAAAGCCCCGAAAGGCATCCGCCGCCCGTCCTGCGCACGTTATAGATACCGGCCTGAACTAGCGAGCCGGAAGCGGTTTGGGTTTTGCGGCATTTGCGCCTACTGCAGCAGTTGATGCGCCCGCTGCGGCGGCTGTGGCTTTATCGCTATGGCCGTTTGTGGCCGTCGCTGGAGGGGCCGATGAAGTACCATCCGAATTATGCGGGGTGGCCAGCTCCAGCTTCTTGCGCAACGCCATTTCCAGCTTGCTGCGGATGTCCTTGTTTTCCTTGAGGAAGACACGGGCGTTTTCGCGGCCTTGGCCCAGGCGTTCTCCGCCGTAACTAATCCACGTGCCGCTCTTTTCGAGAAGGCCTTTATCAACGCCGAGATCGATCAGGTCGCCCTCGCGCGAGATGCCTTCGCCGTAGATGATGTCGAATTCCGCTTCGCGGAAGGGCGCGGCCACTTTGTTCTTAACGATTTTGGCGCGGGTGCGCGAACCGACCACCTTGTCGCCTTCCTTGATGGCCTGAATGCGGCGAATGTCCACGCGCATGGAGGCATAAAATTTCAGTGCGCGGCCGCCGGTGGTGGTTTCCGGATTGGCGAACATCACGCCGATCTTTTCGCGGATCTGGTTGATGAAGATGAGGCAGGTGTTGGACTTGGAGACGATGGCGGTCAGCTTACGGAGCGCCTGGGACATCAAGCGGGCTTGCAGACCCATTTGCGGATCGCCCATGTCGCCTTCGAGTTCGGCCTTGGGAACGAGAGCGGCGACAGAGTCGACTACAACGACATCGACGCCGCCGGAGCGGATCAGCGTTTCGGCAATTTCGAGCGCCTGTTCGCCGTGGTCGGGCTGGGAGACGAGGAGGTTGTCCACATCGACGCCCAGTTTGCGGGCGTAGATGGGGTCAAGCGCGTGTTCGGCGTCGATGAAGGCGGCCTGGCCGCCGAGCTTTTGCGCTTCGGCAATGACGTGCAGGGTCATGGTGGTTTTGCCGCCGGATTCCGGGCCATAAATCTCGATCACGCGACCGCGCGGGAAGCCGCCTACGCCCAAAGCGGCGTCAATGGAGAGGCACCCGCTGGGGATTACGCTGACGGGCACCAGCACGTCGCGGCTACCCAGCCGCATGATGGATCCTTTACCGTAAGACTTTTCAATCTGGGATATCGCTGCTTCGAGAAGTTTGGATTTGTCGTCAGCCATTTCACACCTCGGTAGAGAAAATCGGCGCGTAGCCGGGAGGCTGCGGCAGCCGTAATACGCGAAACTAGTGACCATACCTGGGCGGCTCGTGAAGCAGTGAGCAGCGCCGGGAAAGCGCTGGGCTACTTCTTGGGGCATTACTGGCCGGGTAGCTTACCACTCGGTCTACCAGAACGCCAACCAAATCGAGGTCGCCGTCTTGCTGTTCTTTACGGCTGGCAACCGTGCTGCGCGTCATGCTCCATCAGCCTAGCCCGGGCCTGGCTCTCGCGCTGCTCGAGGGCGGTGCGCTCGGGAACGGTCAGGCGCCGCAAGCGGGACAGGTTGCGGCCGCGCGTGCGGGCCTCGCCGAATTCCTCAGCGAGTCTCTCACGTTCGAGACAGTTTACGAAGTGGGCGGACAGAGCATGCATGAAGCACCTGTTGAAAACCGCGAGGGAGAAAGTAGCAAATAGGCGAACAAAAAGCAAATAGTATTTTCGCTTCTTGTTCGCCATTGCATTTTGTTGATTACAAGGCGCTTATTTCTACAGTGTTCCCGCTTCTCCACAAGTTTTCAACTGTAGCCGTAGAAACCGCGGCCGGATTTGCGGCCCAGCCAGCCGGCGGCTACGTATTTTTTCAGTAGCGGGCAGGCGCGGTATTTGGGGTCGCCCAAGCCTTCTTGTAGGACGTGCATGATGTCGACGCAGACGTCCAGGCCTATGAAGTCGGCTAGCTCGAGCGGGCCCATGGGATGGTTCATGCCGGTTTTCATCACGGCGTCGACGGCTTCAGCGGTGGCGACGCCCTCGAGGACGCAGTAGGCCGCTTCGTTGATCAGCGGCATCAGGACGCGGTTGGAGACGAAGCCTGGAGCGTCGTTTACGGCAACGGGCTTTTTGCCCAGTTTTTCGGCCAACGCCATAGTGCTGGCGAAGGTGGCGTCCGAAGTCTGCAGCGCGCGAATCACTTCCACGAGCGCCATCATGGGCACGGGATTCATGAAGTGCATGCCCACGAAGCGGTCGGCGCGCTTGGTCATGGCCGCC
>DATFYV010000145.1:0-24688 GCA_035314845.1 Candidatus Acidiferrum sp. | reverse complement strand
AGCAGTCCCGCCGCTCGAGTGCGTGACACGAACCAACGGAATCTCCACGGTTTCAAACGCGCGATTAAAATCGAAATTCAGCCGCGCAAACTGCCGCACCCCCAACTCCGAATTAATCTTTACGATGGTGTGCACTTCCTTCCGGCTGGACCCATCCGCCTCGAATCGGTAATGCGTCTCCAGCAGTTCAATCTGCGCGGGCGTCTGCGGCACTTCTGTTTCCGGGGATTTTTCCTTCGGCGTCGCAGCCGCAGCAGCAGGCGCCTGCTGCGGACTCGATTGCGCTGAGACGCACCGCGCCGCAAAAACTACCGGCGCCCACAGCGATAGAAAAAGGGAAGTGATGCGTCTAACGTGCAAGGATGGCCTCGCAGAAAGTGTAGGTGTGCGCGCAACCACGGTAAACATCATTTGAACCGTCGCGTCGCGCACTGGTGACGGTCTCAGTAGCACAGGCATTCCTGCCTGTGCGCGGTGGAAGCCACATCGCAAACCGCCGCGGTTCAGCGAAAGCCGCACGTGGCAATGCGGTCTGAACGCCGCCGAATGCTACAGTAGTGTGTTAACCCGGCGCTCCAGCGCGTTGCGATTTTTCACTGACTTTACTTCGGAGGCACGATCAGCGTGCAAAAGAATCGATTCATGGCTATGGCGGCAGCCGCTTTGCTAATTGGCATTCTGGCGCTGCCGCCGTCGGGCAGCAGTCAAGCTCTCAAAGGTCCCAGCGAAGACGGCACAGCCCCAGCCCTTGTCAAAATCGCGGGTGAAGCCCTGGTTGAATCGCATACCTTCGACTATCTAACCGAACTTAGCGACGACATCGGCCCGCGCGTCACCGGCTCCGCTGCCGCCCAGCGCGCCATCGATTGGGGCACCGCCAAAATGCGCGCCATCGGCCTGGAAAACGTGCACACCGAAAAATTCTCCGTCTGGCGCGGCTGGACCCGCGGTACCGCCCAAGCTGAACTCCTGACCCCCATTCGTCGGCCCCTGCACATCGACGCCATGGGCTGGACCGGCTCCACGTCCGCTGGGGGAGTAGACGCCGAAGTCGTCCCCGCCAACAATTTCAACTTCGACCGCGAACTCAAAGATATGAAGCGCTTTAAGGGCAAAATTATCCTCATCGTCAGCGAAGGCACGCCCTCCAAAACCGGCGACATGATCCTCGCCCAGTTCTGCGATTTTGTCCGCGCCGCCGAAAAAGCCGGCGCTATCGCCATCATTGGCGGCCAGGGCGGATTCGGCTCTGAGGGTATGAACTTGACCCACACCGGCATCCTGGGTTTTGCAGCCGATTTTGCCCTGCCAGTAGTCTCGATGACCACCGAAGATCAGAGCCAGGTCGAGCGCGATGTTCTAGCCGGAAAGCCGGTGCGCATCCACATGAATGTTCAAAACACTTTCACCGACGGTCCGGTCGAGTCCGCCAACGTCGTGGGCGAAATTCGCGGCCGCGAGCATCCCGAAGAAGTCTTCGTCGTGGGCGCCCACCTCGACTCGTGGGATCTCTCCGAAGGTACCACCGACAACGGCATGGGCTCCGCTAGCGTCTTGGGTGCCGCGGAAGCCATTGTGAAAGCTGGAGTTAGACCCCGCAGAACCATCCGCTTCGTTCTGTTCATGGGCGAAGAGCAAGGCCTACTAGGCTCGTATGCCTATGTCCAGCAGCATCAGGCGGAAATGGCCCACCACCTGGGCGACTTGATTCTCGATGAAGGGCAAGGCCCGGTGAAGGAACTGCAGCTCGGCGGGCGCAACGATCTGGTCGCGGCCTTTCAGCCCTTCGTGCGCCAAATGTCCGATATTCATCCATTTACGGTAAACGACAAGGTCGAGTTTGGCTCCGATACTGGCCCCTTCATCGCCGCAGGCCTTCCCGGCATCAACATGCAGCAGGATTCCCCGGACTACAAATACACTCACCACTCCGCAGCCGACGCCCTCGAAGCAGTGAAGCCCGATGTCTTGGCGCAGGACGCAGCGCTAATGGCTCTGACCGCGTACTGGGTCGCGGACCGCCCCGACCGCTTGGCCAAGCCCTGGCCACCGGAAAAAACCGCCCGAGTCCTCCGCGAACAAAACCAGTACGACATGCTCAAAGCCTTTGGTTTGTGGCCCTTCGGCGACAAGGGGCGGGGGCAGCCGAACTCCAACGAGGGGTCCGAACAGTGATTCCGAGATCCGTGGGGTTCGATGGGCATGAATTTCACATCATACTGAGCGGATTACCACTTAAAGTCCTTTGCGCTCAGTATGATATGAAACATGTTGATTTAATTTGAGTTATAAGCCGAAATTGTTGCTTAGGTGGTTATCCCGGTATAGGGGCGCGCAGCGGTTCGGCGGTTCGGTTAGGCGATTTACCGGCGGCGGTCGCCTGGGAAGAATTCCACAGAGATTTCCACCGCTTTTTTTGCAAGATGATTTGACACAGCACGTTTTGTTCCTTATACTCTGTTGTTTGTCGGGGGTTGTGTGACCCTGTCATGGGGCCGTCGCGAGATGCGGGTAGCATTGTTCGTGCGGCGGACTAAGTTGGAAGGGAAGAATCTTCGGTCCCAGAACATTTTTGGAATGGGATAGAAGAGCGGCCGGAATGGGGCGCCAGCCCCGCAAAGCCGAGTAAGCCTCTCCGAAACGAAGCCAGGAATTGGGTGTAGTTCTGCCTCTTGGCGGGCGCGCGGAGTTCTTGCTTGTCAGTTTCTCCGGATACGCAGTGCACCTTTCAGCAGTGGCTTGCGCTCTCGCGCGATTTTGTGTGCGCGACTTGCGGAAGCTGCGGAATGCTCTGCGCCAAGCGGTGGCGCGAGAGGCGTCCGCACCTGATATTTGTGTCGCCGTACCGCCCGTCTGAAGGCCGTTGGCAGTTGTGGCCTGATGAACGGATGATATAGTAGAAGTAAAGTTTACTAAGAGGAATAAACAGTGCCGACGTTTTCGCAACTCGTAAGAATGGGCCGTGAAGCGGTGGTGGTTAAGACCAAGTCCCCGGCGCTGGCCGGCTGCCCGGAAAAGCGCGGCGTGTGCATCCGCGTCTACACCCAGACACCCAAGAAGCCGAACTCCGCGTTGCGCAAGGTGGCGCGCGTACGGCTGACGAATTCCATTGAAGTCACTACGTACATTCCCGGCGTTGGCCATAACTTGCAGGAGCACTCCATCGTGCTGGTGCGCGGCGGCCGTGTGAAGGATCTGCCGGGCGTGCGCTACCACGTGGTGCGCGGCACGCTGGACGCCGCGGGCGTTGAGAATCGCAAGCAAGGGCGCTCCAAGTACGGCGCCAAGCGGCCCAAGGCTGCGGCGGCGAAGTAAAAGAGATTCGGAAGCAAAGAAGTGCAGTGGAGAAAGAAGAGCACACAGCAAGACAGCACGAAGTTTTTCGATTCGGGAAGTATTTTTAGGAGCGAGAAAAAGCAATGTCACGCAAAGGTGCCACGTTTCGGCGGTCAACGGCGACGGACCCGGTTTATGGCAGCGATCTGGCGGAGAAATTCATCTGCTCGATGATGTGGGAAGGCAAGAAGTCCACGGCGCAGCGCGTGTTTTACGGCGCCATGGACCAGATCGCCAAGAAGACCAACGACGACGCGCTGAAGGTTTTCAAGAAGGCGCTGGAGAACGTGAAGCCGCTGCTGGAAGTGAAGACCCGGCGCGTGGGCGGCGCCAACTATCAGGTGCCCGTGGAAGTGAATCCCTTCCGCCGGCAATCGCTGGCCATTCGCTGGTTGCTGCAGTATTCGCGCGAGCGCGCCGGCAAGACCATGGTGGACAAGCTGGCCGATGAACTGATCGACGCCTCGAATTTGCGCGGCGGGGCCATCAAGAAGAAAGACGACGTGCACCGCATGGCGGAAGCCAACAAGGCGTTCGCGCATTACCGGTGGTAGTTTTGGTTTCTCTAACAAAATCTTTTGAATCGGAATTTGGTTTTAACGGTTTCTAAATAAAAAGGGTCCAAGAAAAAACAAAAATGCCCCGGGCATTCAAACTCGAAGACACGCGCAACATCGGCATCATGGCGCACATTGACGCGGGTAAAACCACGTCGACGGAGCGCATTTTGTTCTACACTGGCGTGACCTACAAAATCGGCTCCGTGGATGAAGGCACCGCCACCATGGACTGGATGGAGCAGGAGCGCGAGCGCGGCATCACCATCACCAGCGCCGCCACCACCGCGGCCTGGACGCGCTATGGCAAGAAATATCGCGTAAACATTATCGATACGCCCGGCCACGTGGACTTCACCGTGGAAGTCGAGCGCTCGCTGCGCGTGCTGGATGGCGCAGTCTGCGTGTTCGACTCCGTCGCCGGGGTGCAGCCGCAATCGGAAACCGTTTGGCGTCAAGCGGACAAGTACCGCGTGCCGCGCATCTGCTTCGTGAACAAAATGGACCGCATGGGCGCGGACTTCGATCACGTGATCCGCACCATCCGGCAACGCCTCGGCGCCCACCCCGTACCGCTGCAATTTCCGCTCGGCCGCGAAGATAATTTCATCGGGATTATCGATTTCCTGGAAGAGAAAGTGGTGGTCTGGCTGGAAGAAACGCTGGGCGCCAAGTTTGAAGAATTTCCCGTCACCAAGCTGTGGGATAAGGCTTTCGTCGATTCCCGCCCGGACGTGGCTGCGGCGCTGAAAGGCTCGGCCATCGACAAGACCTTCTACGATGAGCATCGCGCCAAGGTTGTGGACTACATTGCCGAGCACGACGACGATCTGATCGACAAGTATCTCAACGGCGTGCCGCTGACGCTCGAAGAGATGCGCCACTCGATCCGCAAATCCACACTGGCGCTGAAAATCGTGCCGGTGCTGGCGGGTTCGGCGTTTAAGAACAAAGGCATCCAGCCGCTGCTGGACGCGGTGGTCGATTATCTTCCGGCGCCCACGGACGTTCCGCCGCTCGAAGGCGTGAACCCGGAAACGGATGAGCCGGAACTGCGCCGCGCTTCCGATGACGCGCCGTTTTCCGCGCTGGCCTTTAAAATTATGACCGACCCGTTCGTCGGCCACGTGACCTATATCCGCGTGTATTCCGGTGTGCTCAAGTCCGGCAGCTACGTGTACAACTCCGGCAAGCGCACCCGGGAGCGCATTAGCCGCATGCTACAGATGCATGCCAACAAGCGCGAAGAAATTGAAGAGATTTATGCCGGCGACATTTGCGCGGTGGTGGGCCTGAAGAGCGTCAATACCGGCGACACGCTGTGCGACGAAAACAAGCAAGTCATTCTCGAGTCCATCGATTTCCCCGCTCCGGTAATTTCCGTAGCCATCGAACCGAAAACCAAAGCCGACCAGGACAAGCTGGGCGTCGCCATGCAGCGCCTGGCGCAGGAAGATCCCACCTTCCGCGTTTCGACCGAACCGGACACCGGCCAAACGCTGATTTCCGGCATGGGCGAATTGCACCTGGAAATTCTTGTCGATCGCATGAAGCGCGAATACGGCGTGGAAGCCAACGTCGGCCGCCCGCAAGTCGCTTATCGCGAAACCATCCGCAGAAACGCCACGGCCGAGGGCAAATACATCAAGCAGACCGGCGGTAAAGGTCAATACGGGCACTGCAAGATCGAGCTGCACCCGCTGCCGAAGTCTTCCGAGAACAACGGAAAAGAACTCTCCACCGACGATCTCGACGCGCTGGCCAAGGAAGTGGTTGGCGGTCCCGCAGGCAAGTGGAAGTTCGACAAGGAGCACCGCTTCCTGTTTATCGACAAGATTATTGGTGGCTCCATCCCGCGCGAATTCATCGCCCCGGTGGAAGCAGGCATTCGCGAGGCGCTGGATAACGGCATCCTTGCGGGGTTCCCGACGGTGGATGTCGCCGCAGTGCTCATCGACGGCAGCTACCACGACGTGGACTCGAACGAAATGGCCTTCAAGATCGCCGGCTCCATGGCGTACAAGGAAGCCTGCGCAAGGGCGAAAGCGGTGTTGCTCGAGCCCATCATGAAAGTGGAAGTGGTGGTTCCGGAAGAATCCATGGCCGCGGTATACGGCGACTTGAACGGGCGGCGCTCGGCGATTCAAGGTTCCGAGAACCGCAGCGGCGTCAACGTAATCCGCGCGGAAGTGCCACTCTCGCAAATGTTCGGGTATGCCACGGATTTGCGCAGCCGCACACAAGGCCGCGCCAACTTCACCATGCACTTTTCGCACTACGCGGAAATGCCCGCGGCGCTGGCGCAGGAAGTGATTGAGAAGAACAAGGGCCGGGACATGCGGTAGTTGGTTGCCGAGAAAATTTTCAGCGGTAACGAATTTGCAGCGAGAACGAATTTTGCACTGAGGAGCGAGAAGCAATGGCCAAGGAGAAGTTCGAACGCAATAAGCCGCACGTGAACATTGGGACCATCGGTCACATCGATCACGGCAAAACGACTTTGACGGCGGCAATCACCAAGGTGCTCTCGAAGCACAATCCGAAGGTCATGTTCCGCGCGTTTGATTCCATCGACAACGCGCCGGAAGAGCGCGAGCGCGGCATCACCATCGCGGTTTCGCACGTGGAGTATGAGACGGCCAACCGCCACTACGCGCACATGGACTGCCCGGGTCACGCGGATTACATCAAGAACATGATCACCGGAGCCGCGCAGATGGACGGCGCGATCCTGGTGGTAGCGGCAACGGACGGCCCGATGCCGCAAACGCGTGAGCACATCTTGTTGGCTCGCCAGGTCGGTGTGCCCGCTATCGTCGTGTTCCTGAACAAGTGCGACATGGTGGAAGACGCGGAACTGCTCGAACTGGTCGAACTCGAAGTCCGCGAGCTGTTGAAGAGCTACCAGTTCCCCGGCGACACCATCGCCGTGGTGAAGGGTTCGGCTCTGCAAGCGCTGAATGGCGACGCCAAATACGAAAAGACGATTGACGAGCTGATGGACGCGGTGGACAAGAACGTTCCGCTGCCTGTCCGCGACGTGGATAAGCCGTTCGCCATGCCCATCGAAGACATTTTCTCGATTTCCGGGCGCGGCACGGTGGTCACCGGGCGTGTGGAACGCGGCAAAGTAAAAGTCAGCGAAGAAGTGGAAATCGTCGGCTTCCGCCCCACGCAGAAGAAAGTGGTTACTGGCATCGAAATGTTCAAGAAACTTTTGGACGAAGGTCTTGCCGGCGACAACGTTGGCTTGCTCCTGCGCGGCACGGAAAAAGAAGACGTGGAGCGCGGCCAGGTGGTTTGCAAGCCGGGCTCGATCACGCCGCACACCAAGTTCAAGGCTGAGGCATACGTTTTGACCAAGGAAGAAGGCGGGCGTCACACCCCGTTCTTCTCCGGCTACCGCCCACAGTTTTATTTCCGCACCACGGACGTCACAGGCGACATGAAGTTGCCCGCGGGCGTCGAGATGGTGATGCCGGGCGACAACGTGAGTTGCGAAGTCACGCTGATCACTCCGGTCGCGCTTGAAAAGGGTCTGCGTTTCGCCATTCGCGAAGGCGGTCATACCGTAGGCGCCGGCGCGGTTACCGAGATCATTGAGTAGTTTTTGGGATTCCGAACAGTGAAGTTTTCTGATTTGAAAGGGCAGTGAAGGATTAAATGAGACAAGGCGACAAGATCCGTATACGCCTCAAGGCGTACGATCACAAAATTCTCGACCAGTCCACGAAAGAGATTGTGGACACCGCGAAGCGCACTGGAGCTGACGTGGCGGGGCCGATTCCTCTGCCCACCACCATCAACCGCTGGACGGTGCTGCGTTCGCCGCACGTGGACAAAAAATCGCGTGAGCAGTTTGAAATGCGCACGCACAAACGGCTGATCGACATCCTCGAGCCCACGCCGGATACGGTGGACGCGCTGATGAAGCTGGATCTGCCGCCGGGAGTGGACGTGGAAATTAAGGCGTTTGGGCACGCCGGAAAATAAAGTGAAGTAAGGCAGTAAGGAAATAACGAAGTAAAGATAAAAGCGGCACGCAGCCAATACCCTCAAGGGAAATTAAGGGCACGCTGCAGACGAGAGAAGACGAGATGGCATTGAACGGGATTATCGGAATCAAGTTGGGCATGACGCAGATCTTCACCGAGGATGGGGCGGCGGTGGGCTGCACCGTGCTGCAAGCCGGTCCGTGCGTGGTGGTGCAGCGGCGCACCAAGGAAAAAGACGGCTACGAAGCCGCGCAACTGGGCTTGGTGGAATTCGTCAAGCCGCAGCGCGTCAACAAGGCCATGACCGGGCACTTCAAGAAGGCCAATGTGGCGCCCATGAAGGTGCTGCAGGAAGTGCGCATTGAAGAGTCCAAGGACGAGACTAAGGTTGGCGATCGCGTGCTGGTGGAAAATTTCGCGGCCGGCGAGTTGGTCGACGTGAGCGGCGTCAGCAAGGGCAAGGGTTTCGCGGGCGGCGTCAAGCGCTGGCACTATGCCGGCGGGGACGCCACGCACGGTTCGATGTTTCACCGCGCGCCGGGCGGCATCGGCGGGTCTTCCTTTCCGTCGCGCGTGTGGAAGAACCAGCACTTTCCGGGGCACATGGGCAACGAGCGAGTTACGGCCCGGAATTTGAAGGTCATCAAGGTCGACAACGACGAGAACCTGCTGTTGGTGCGAGGTTCCGTGCCAGGGCCGCGCGGGCAGTACATTTTCATCCGCAAAGCGCGGGTCAAGAAGTAGTTCCTGGTTTGCAGGAGTCCGCGGGTTTGGTTGCAAAGTTTGCAGTACGAGTTTTGTTGAGAAGGACGAGAAATTATGCCGGTCGTGGATGTTTTTAATCTGGAAGGCAAGAAAGTCGGTTCGCTGGAGTTGGCGGACGCGGTCTTCGGCGTGAAGATCAATGCGCATCTTCTGCACGAAGCTTCGCGCTGGTATCGCCGCGAAACGCGTTCGGGCACGCACAAGACCAAGGACAAGAGCGAAGTCAGCGGCGCGGGACGCAAGCTCTGGAAGCAGAAAGGCACCGGGCGCGCGCGCGTCGGCTCGATTCGTTCGCCGTTGTGGCGGCATGGCGGCACGGTTCACGGACCAAAGCCGCGCGATTACAGCTACGCGCTACCCAAGAAGATGCTGCTCGGGGCTCTGCGCTCGGCGCTGTCTTCTAAAGTTGCGGATTCTCGGCTGGCGGTTGTGGATGCATGGTCGCTGGATACGCACAAGAGCAAGAATTTGCGTGCAGCACTGGGCAATTTGAACGGACACAAGTCGGCATTGCTGGTAACCCACGGCGAGAATCGCAATCTGGAACTCGCCAGCCGCAACCTCGAAGGCGTGATGCTTTCCGCGCCCAGCGTTTTGCAGGCTTACGACGTTCTGCGCCACGATTTGGTGGTGCTCTCGAAAGATGCGGTGGCGCGGCTCAGCCACACTCTCGACCCGGAGAAAAAGCCGATTGAAGTACCAGACGTCGAGACAATCGCTGCAGCGCCAGCGCCGAAAGCGGAGAAAAAGTCCGTCGAGGTGAAAGCCAAGCCCGCAGCGAAAAAGGCCGCGAAACCGGCCAAGGCCAAGAAGAAGGGGAAGGAATAAGCGATGTCGACGCCCCACTATCAAATTATCAAGCGCCCCATCATCACGGAAAAGGGTTTGGGCGTAAAAGAGTTGCAGCACACCGTGGTTTTCGAGGTTGCTTCACGGGCCACGAAAACGCAAATCAAGGAAGCGGTGCAGCAGATTTTCAACGTCAAAGTAGTGGCGGTGCGCACTTCGCACTTTGTGGGCAAGATGCGCCGCCGTGGACAAGACGAAGGCTTTCGCCGCGACTGGAAAAAAGCTTACGTCAAGCTTTCGGCAGACTCAAAAATGATTGAGTACGCGGAAAATCTGTAACCCGGAATTAGCGCAGCAGAGGGCCAGGCAGCAAAACGGAATCGTGCAGTCGATAAAAGATACGGCAGCAAAGAAGGTACGAGGCAGCGATGGGACTGAAGAGTTTTAATCCGTATACAGCGTCTCGGCGGTTTATGACCGTCCTGGACAAGAGCCACATCACCAAGCAAACGCCGGAGAAGGCCTTGCTGGAGCCGAAAAAGCGCAGTGGCGGCCGCAACAATCAGGGCGAGATCGTCATTTGGCATCGCGGCGGCGGGCACAAGAAGCAGTACCGGAAAGTCGATTTCCGTCGCGACAAGGTGGGCGTCCCGGCCACCGTGGCGGCCATTGAGTACGACCCCAACCGCAGCGCGAACCTGGCGTTGCTGCACTACGCGGATGGCGACAAGCGCTACATTTTGCATCCCGTGGGACTGGAAGTTGGCGCAACGATCTCGACCGGCGAAGACGCGGACATTCTTCCGGGCAATGCCCTGAAGTTCCGGCACATTCCTCCCGGAACGCAGGTGCATAACCTGGAGCTGTATCCGGGACGCGGCGGGCAGGTGGTTCGCTCGGCGGGGGCTTCCGCGCAGTTGCTCAGCAAAGAAGGCGATTTGGCTCTAATCAAGCTGCCTTCGGGCGAGGTGCGGAAATTCTCCGTGGACTGCATGGCCACTGTGGGACAAGTGGGGAATCTCGACCACGAGAATGAAAACTTCGGCAAAGCTGGCCGTACGCGCTGGCGCGGCATCAAGCCCACCGTGCGCGGCGTGGCCATGAACCCTGTGGATCACCCGCACGGCGGCGGTGAAGGCAAAGTGAAGGGCAACCATCCGCAGACGCCCTGGGCTTTCCCGACGCTGGGCAAGAAGACGCGGCACAACAAGCGCACGGACAAGGCGATTGTGCAGCGTCGCAAGTAGCAGCGCCGGAAGGTTACGGCGGTAAAAGTTTTTTGACCAAAGGTTGCGGCGCCCCGCGAGCTTTGGAAGCAGCGAGTAGCAGACGCGAGAAGCGTGCGGTGAAGGCAAGACCGCAAGCTGAGAGCTGAAGCGATGCGAGCGACACGAAGCACGAGACGGGCAGCGAGAACGTCCGCGACAAGGCGCAGCACAAGGAAGTTGGCGGTGAAGCGCTCGGCCAAGCGCGCGGTGAAACGTGTGGTCAAGCGTTTAGCGGCGCGGACCGCCAGTAAAACGGTGAAGCCAGTTGTTAAGGCGCTGGCCAAGCCGGTAAAGGCAGTGATCGCGCCGCCGGCTCCGGTGCTTTACAAGCTGTGCAAGCCGGGCTGGTCGGTGATTGTGGAGCAGATACAGAATTCGCCAGGCACGCGGTTTGTGTGCCCGTTCTGCCCCAGGTCGCACCGGGTCCCCGGGCCGGTGCGCGGATTCAAGAAGATGCGGCGGGCCCAATGGTCCCGTTTGCGGCGAGTGGAGGAGTAAAGGATCGATGGCACGCTCACTGAAAAAAGGGCCCTTTGTTGACGGGCACCTGCGCGAAAAGATGGAAGGTCTGAACACGCGCAGCGAGAAAAAAGTGGTGAAGACCTGGTCGCGGCGTTCGACCATCGTGCCGGAATTTATCGGGCACACCATCGCGGTACACAACGGGCGGAAATTTATTCCCGTGTATGTGACCGAGCAGATGGTGGGGCACAAGCTCGGCGAGTTTGCGCCGACGCGTACATTTAAAGGACATGCCGTGAAAGCGGCGCTCGAGCGTTCCGCGGGCGCGGCTCCGGCAGGAGGCGCGGCTCCGGCAGCAGGGGCGCCAAAGGCATAAATTATGGCTGACGCACAACAAGCACAGGCATTACCGCTCATCGAAGCGCAAGCTGGCGCGCGGCACGTTCGCATGTCGCCGCAAAAGGCGCGCCTGGTGATCGATCTGATTCGCGGGCAAAAAGTGAACGACGCCATGCAGACGCTGCGCTTTACTCCGAAGCGCGCAGCCAAGCCCATCGAGAAGCTGCTGCACAGCGCCATCGCCAACGCGGAACGCAAAGCCGAAGACGCCGGCGCGCCGCTGGACGTGGATGAGCTGTTCGTCTCGCAGTGCTTCGTCAACGAAGGTCCGCGCTGGAAGCGCATTCGTCCCGCGCCCATGGGCCGCGCGTTTCGCTACCAGAAGCGCACCGCGCATTTGTGGATCACCGTGCAGGAGCATCATGTGGCCGCCGCGGAGCGTCACGCCGCCAACATTGCGGAAGCGGAATCGCAAAAGGGTGTGCGGGGCACGGCGCGCCGGGTTCGCAAGGCATTGACCGGGAAGCAGAACGCTCCGGCGAAAAAGGGCAAAAAAAAGTAACCGCCCGGGACTGAATTTTAGAAGGGCTAAAGAGGACCAGCATGGGACAGAAAACACACCCGTACGGATTTCGCCTCGGCTACAACAAGCCGTGGAAGTCGCGCTGGTACGCGGATCGCGACTACGCCGACTTGCTCCACGAAGATGTGAAGCTGCGCAAGGAGCTGAAGGAAAAGCTCAAGAGCGCGGGCATCAGCTCCATCGATATCGAGCGCGCCGCCAACAAGCTGGTGGTGCGCATTTACACCGCGCGTCCCGGCATTATCATCGGGCGCAAGGGCGCGGAAATCGACAAGCTCAAGCAGGACGTGCAGAAGCGCACCAAGCGCGAAGTACACATCGACATTCAGGAAGTGCACCGCCCGGAACTGGACGCGACGCTAGTGGCGGAATCCATCGCGCTGCAACTGGAAAAGCGCGTCGCGTTTCGCCGCGCCATGCGCAAAGCGGTGGACTCGGCGCTGCGTTTCGGTTGCAAGGGGATTAAAGTTCGCGTTGCGGGCCGCTTGAACGGCGCGGAAATCGCGCGCAAGGAGTGGTACTTGCAGGGGCGCTTGCCGCTGCAAACGCTGCGTGCGGACATCGATTTTGGCACTGCGGAAGCCAACACCACGTACGGCGTGATTGGCGTCAAGTGCTGGGTCTATCAGGGTGAAAACGTTCCGAAGCGCGCCTCGAAGATTCAGAAGGAAAAGGAAACCGCCGTCGTAGCAGCGTAGAAACGACAGCGAAAAATTAAGCAGCACCGCAGTTCGGGAAAGATCAGGAAAAGAGACTATCGCGATGTTGATGCCCAAGAAAGTGAAGTACCGGAAACAGATGCGCGGCCGGCGCAACGGCAAAGCCTGGCGCGGCGGCGATCTGGCGTTCGGGGAGTACGGATTGAAGGCCATGGAAAACGCGTGGATCACCGACCGGCAGATCGAAGCCTGCCGCGTGGCCATTTCGCGCTCCATCAAGCGCGGCGGCAAATTGTGGATCAGAATTTTCCCGGACAAGCCCTTCACCAAAAAGCCCGCGGAAACCCGCATGGGCAAGGGCAAAGGCGCTCCGGAGCGCTGGGTTTGCGTGGTGAAGCCGGGCCGCATCATGTTTGAAATGGCGGGCGTGGATGAAGTCACGGCGAAGGAAGCCATGACGCTGGCGGGCCACAAGCTGCCCATTCCCACGAAGTTCGTATCCCGCGCGGGGAGCTTCTAACGATGGCGAACGTAAAACGTATCGACAAGATTCGCGAAGCCAGCAGCGACGAATTGCACGCGCAGCAGAAGGAACTGTCCGAGCAGATTTTTCGGCTGCGTTTTCAGCTGACCACCGGGCAAGCCGAAGCGCTGAAGCGTTTGCGGGACTCGAAAAAGGATCTCGCCCGCGTGAAGACCCTGATTCGCGCGCAGGAATTGACGGCCACGCCACGCGACGCGAAAGGCTCCGTGCATTCCCGCGCCGTGGCCAGCTCGCACGCGGCCCACGTAGCGGAAAAATCGGCGTCCACGAAATTGCGGTCGCACAGTAAGAGGAAGGCGTAATGACACCCGAACCAGTAAAAGCTCCGGCGGAAACCGCCAAGCACGAAGCCAAGACACGCGGGGAACGCACCGCGCTGACCGGCAAAGTTACCAGCGCCAAGATGGAAAAAACCATCGTGGTGGAAGTGCAGCGCCTGGTGCAGCACCCCAAGTACCGCCGCGTGGTGCGCATCTCGAAAAAGTTTTATGCGCACGATGAAGAGCGCAAAGCCAAGCAGGGCGACACCGTCCGTATCGTGTCCTCGCGGCCGCTATCCCGCCTGAAGCGCTGGCGGCTGGCAGAAGTGCTGACGCGTAACGCGTCGGCGGAATAATCGGGGTATCGAACCATGATTCAGATGCGAACGTGGCTGACCGTAGCCGACAATTCAGGAGCCCGCAAGCTGATGTGCATTTTGCCCGTGGGCGGCGACGTAGGTTTACAGGCCGGCCTGGGCGACGTGATTACCGCTTCCGTGAAGGAGGCCACGCCGGAAAGCCAGGTCAAACAGGGCACGGTAGTGAAGGCCGTGGTGGTGCGCATGCGCAAAGAGCGCCGGCGCAAGGATGGCACGTACATCCGCTTCGACGACAACGCGGCAGTCTTGATTAACGATGCAAACGAGCCCGTCGGGACGCGCGTTTTCGGCCCGGTGGCGCGCGAGCTGCGCGAGAAGAAATTCACCAAAATCGTCTCGCTGGCTCCGGAGGTCTGGTAAGCAATGGCAATCGGCGACAGGCACCAACGCACCGAGCGCAGCGTCATCGGCGTGCGCAAGGGCGACACGGTAAAAGTAATGGCGGGACGCGACCGCGGCAAAAGCGGCCGGGTGCTCTCCATCGACGCGCGCAAGAATCGCGTGGTGGTCGAGCACGCCAACATCATCAAGCGCCACACGCGCCCTAATCCGTCCAAGAACATCAAGGGCGGCATCGTGGAAAAGGAAGCGGGCATGAACGCTTCCAATGTCATGCTGGTCTGCCCCAGTTGCGGCAAGCACACCCGCATCGGGCACACCATTTTGCCGGACGGCAGCAAGGTCCGCAGTTGCAAGCGTTGCAACGAAACGCTGGACAAGTAGATTTGGTTTTGGACGTTTTAGCGTTGCACGAATTTTGGAAACGAAACAGAGGAAGGCAATGAAGAGTCTCAGTCGATTGCAGGAAAAATACAGGAAGGACACGGTTCCCACGCTGATGAAGCACTTCGGCTGGAAGAACATGATGGCCGTGCCCAAGATTTCCAAGATCACCGTGAACATCGGCCTGGGCGAGGCCAGCCAGAACGCCAAGCTGCTGGACACCGCGGCGGTGGAGCTGGGGCAGATCACCGGCCAGAAAGCCATGATCACCAAGGCCAAGAAGTCCATTGCCAACTTCAAAATCCGCAAAGGCATGCCCATCGGCTGCGCGGTGACTTTGCGCGGCGACAAGATGTACGAATTTCTCGATCGCCTGTGCAACGTGGTGCTGCCGCGCGTGCGCGATTTTCGCGGCTTGCCCTCCAATGCCTTCGACGGGCGGGGCAACTACACCCTGGGCCTCAAGGACCAGCTGGTGTTTCCGGAAATCGATTACACCCGGGTGGACAAAATCAAAGGCATGAACATCACGCTAACCACCACGGCACGAAACGACGAGGAAGGCCGCGAGCTGCTCAAGAGCCTGGGTTTCCCTCTGCGTGTTCCAGGAGGAGCGCAATAAATGGCCCGTACCGCAAAAATCGCCAAGTCCCGGAAGAAACCGAAATTCAAAGTTCGCGTGCGCAATCGTTGCCTGGTTTGCGGCCGCGCGCGCGCGTATATCCGCAAGTTCAAAATGTGCAGAATCTGTTTCCGCGGAATGGCCCTCAAAGGCGAAATTCCCGGAGTAACGAAAGCGAGCTGGTAAGCCAGCTCGGTTAGAGCTGCCAGGAGAAAAGATGCAGACCGATCCGATTGCCGATTTTTTAACGCGCATCCGCAACGCTGCGGCCGCCAAGCATCAGCGCGTGGACGTGCCGCTCTCCAAGCTGAAGACGGAGATCGCCCGCATCCTCAAGGATGAGGGCTACATCGCCACCTACAAGACCGTGGATGAGAACAAGACGCGCAAGCAGCTGCGCGTGTTCCTGAAGTACACGCCGGATCGCCGCAGCGTGATCACCGGCGTGAAGCGCATTTCGCGGCCCGGCGCGCGCCGCTACATCGGTGCCACGGAGATCCGCCCTGTCGTCGGCGGCCTGGGCATCAGCATCATGACCACTCCGAAAGGCTTGATGAGCGGCCGTTCCGCGCGCAAAGCCAATCTCGGGGGCGAGTTGCTCTGCGAAGTTTGGTAAGGATTTTTTGAGAACATTTTCGTTAAAGCGGTAAGAGAAAGTTTTTAGAGGGATCAAGAAATGTCACGTATCGGCAACAAACCAATTCCACTGCCCTCGGGCGTAAAGATCGCCTTCCAGGGCAGCGACATCAACGTGCAAGGCCCCAAGGGCAAGCTGTCGTTCGCCATCCCCCACGGCATCACGTTCGAGCAAAAGGACGGCGTCCTGACCGCCAAGCGCGCCACGGAAGATCATCGCGCGGTGCACGGCTTGGCTCGTGCGCTGGTGGCCAACGCGGTCACGGGCGTTACCACCGGCTTCAAAAAGGATTTGGACATCGTCGGCGTAGGCTATCGCGCGGAACTCAAGGGCAAATTCGTCTCTTTCGCGCTCGGCAAGTCGCACCCCATCGAGTTCCCGATTCCCGAGGGCATTCAGGTGCTGGTTGAGAAGCAGACGCACATCGTGGTGAGCGGAGCCGATAAGGGTCAAGTCGGCCAGGTCGCCGCGGATATGCGCTCGCTGCGTCCGCCAGATCCGTACAAGCAAAAAGGTGTGCGCATCACCGGCGAACGCTTGAAGAAGAAGGCAGGCAAGGCAGGCGCGAAGGCCGGCAGCTAAAGGGCACGCGGCTAACAAAAGATTTCAGCGGCACGCTTACCGCCAGGCAAAACGCTTCGCGCAGCGCACCGTAAGGGGAAGAAACAGTGGCTTCGACAAGAGTTGGAAGACTATCGAAAGATCAGCACCGCAAGCGCATTCATCGCCGCGTGCGCGTTTCGCTGGAAGGCACGCAGGAGCGTCCGCGCCTGTGCGTCTATCGCTCGCTGGGGCACATTTACGCCCAGGTCATCGACGACCGGCAGGGCAAGACGCTGGTTTCCGCCAGCTCCGTCGACGGCGAGACGAAAAAGAATTTGAAGGGCGGGGGCAACATCGCCGCGGCCAAAGTGATCGGCAAAGCTATCGCCGAACGCGCCAAGGCTGCCGGCGTCAGCAAAGTAGTGTTCGACCGCGGCGGTTACAAGTATCACGGCCGCGTCAAGGCGCTCGCAGACGCGGCGCGGGAAGCGGGGTTACAGTTCTAGCTTATGTCGAAGCAATTGTTGCGAGATAGTTTATCGGTACGGCGGCTCCTCGAAGTGAATCCTTCGGACTTGAAGGATGACGTCATCGCCATCAACCGCGTCACCAAGGTCGTCAAGGGCGGCAAAAACCTGAGCTTCTCCGCGCTGGTGGTGGTCGGCGACCATCACGGACACGCGGGATTCGGCATGGGCAAGGCTCGCGAGGTGCCCATGGCCATCAAAAAGGCCATCGAGCAGGCCAAAAAGAATTTGATCAAGCTGAATCTTAAGGGCAGCAGCATCCCCCACCAGGTTCTGGGGCGTTACGGCTCGGCGGAAGTTCTGCTGAAGCCCGCCAGCGAAGGCACCGGCGTCATCGCCGGCGGCCCGGTGCGCAAGGTGATGCAGGTGGCGGGCATTCACAATGTGCTGACCAAGTCGCTGGGCACTTCCAACCCGCACAACGTGGTGAAAGCCACTTTCGCGGCGCTGCTCAGCTTGAAGGACATCGCCCACGTCGCGGAGATTCGTTCCAAGACCGTGGATGAAATCAGCGGACGGCCCCCGAAAGAAAAAGCCGCCGTGAGTGAGACCGTCTAATGGCAACTGAAACGACGCACGAAAAAAAGAAGTCCGGCAGCATCAAGATCAAGTGGGTGGTCAGCGATATCGGCAGCACCGATGACATGCGCGCCACCATCAAGGGCCTCGGCCTGCGCAAGATGCACCGCGTGGTCGAGCGCGAAGACAACGATGCGATTCGCGGCATGATTCACAAAGTGCGGCATCTCGTGGAAGTGGTGGAGTAATAGCGATGGCAAAACAAGTTCCTAGCGCGCGCAAGCGCACCAACAAGCGCGGCGATCACAAACCGAAACACGTAGCCCCCAAGGGCACGAATTCCGGTCGCCGCACCTTTTCGCTTTCGACTCTGAAGCCGCCCATGGGCTCGCGCAAAAAGAAAGTCCGTGTCGGCCGCGGCATGGGTTCCAAGCTCGGCAAAACCGCCGGGGCCGGCAACAAGGGCCAGAAATCCCGCCGCGGCTATTCGCGCCGGCGCGGGTTTGAAGGCGGCCAGATGCCGCTGCACCGCCGCATGCCGAAGCGCGGGTTTCATAGCCCGTTTCGCGTCGAGTATTCAGTCGTCAATCTCGAAGAACTCAATGTGTTCCCCGAGGGCGAGACCATCACGCCGGAGCTTTTGCGCGCCCACGGCTTCATCCGCCGCGCCAAGGATCCCATCAAGGTTCTCGGCGATGGCGAATTGACTGTGAAATTCACCATCCACGCGCACGCCTTCAGCGAGACCGCCAAGGAAAAAATCACCAAGGCTGGCGGCACGTTTGAGGTGGTTGCGTAAGGATTGGTAGCGTAAGGGTTAGTTGCAGCGACATCTGTACCGGGAAAATGGCATGAACCGATTCCTAGAAGCCGTCAAAAACATGTTCCGCATCGAAGACCTGCGGAACCGCGTCCTATTCACGCTGGCGTTGCTGGCGGTGTACCGCATTGGCGCGCACATTCCCACGCCGGGCATCAACACCACCGTGCTGGAACAGCTCTTCAGCCAGTCGGCCGGCTCGGTTCTCGGTATTTTCGACCTCTTCAGCGGCGGCAATTTCCGCCGCCTCACTATTTTTGCGCTGGGCATCATGCCGTACATCACCTCCTCGATCATCCTGCAGCTGATGACCGTGGTGTTCCCTTACCTCGAACGCCTGCAAAAAGAAGGCGAACTCGGCCGCCGCAAAATCACGCAGTACACCCGCTACCTGACCATCGTGCTCAGCATCATCCAGGGCGCTTCCATTGCCGGCACTTTGCAAACGCAGCAGAGCGGCGGCAACCCCCTCGTTTACCACCCTGGCTTGGGCTTTACGGTCATGACCATCCTGACGCTGACCACTGGCTCGGCCTTCATCATGTGGCTGGGCGAGCAGATCAGCGAGCGCGGAATCGGAAATGGCATGTCCCTCATCATATTCGTAGGCATTGTAGTGGGCCTGCCGCGCGCGGTAGTGGACCTGTACGAAAAAGCCGCCAGCCGGGCCTGGGGACCATTCACCCCGATCGCGATTATCTTCCTGATTGCATTGATGATAGCGGTAGTAGCCTTCATCGTCTTCGTCGAAGGCGGGCAGCGGCGCATTCCGGTGCAGTACGCCAAGCGCGTGGTGGGCCGCCGCGTGATGGGCGGGCAATCCTCGTACCTACCGCTGCGCGTGAACTCCGGCGGGGTGATTCCGCCGATCTTTGCGAGCTCGCTGCTGGCCTTTCCGGCCACCATCGCGCTGGTTATGAATCACAGGTACGCCTTCATTGACAGCATCAAGACCAACTTGAGCTGGGGCGAACCGCTGTACACCTTTTTGTACGTTACGCTGATTCTGCTGTTCGCATTCTTTTACGTGGGCATCGTGTTCAATCCCACGGAGCTCGCGGACAACATGCGGAAGAATGGCGGTTTCATACCGGGCATCCGGCCGGGCCGCACCACCTCCGAATATGTCAGCAAAATTTTGAAGCGCCTCACGTTTATCGGCGCCATCTATCTGGCTATCGTTTGCTTGCTGCCGGAATGGATGATTGCCGGTATTCACCTGGACCATCTGGGCTGGGGCGTTGGCAGCTGGTTTGATCGGCACTTTCCAGTGTGGTTCTTAAAGGGTCTCGGCGTGCAGTTTTATTTCGGCGGCACGTCGTTGCTGATCGTGGTTGGCGTGGCCATGGATACCGTGCAGCAGCTGGAAGCTCAACTGGTGATGCGCAATTACGAAGGTTTTGCCCGGAAGGGCCGGTTGCGCGGCCGGCGGTAATGATTGGCAGCGTCTTGGTATCGGAATCCCGGGCCAGCAGTTCCGGGCTGAAGGTCCCGGTCCATGCATAAGGCGCCAGAGATTCCGGCGGACAGGTTGGGCCGCGCGGTGGTTTTTCTCGGGCCTCCGGGCGCGGGAAAAGGCACGCAGGCGAAAGAGCTGGCCCGCAAGTTCGGCGTGCCGCATCTTTCGACGGGCGACATGCTGCGCGAATGTATTGCGCACGGAACACCGCTTGGGCTGCAGGCCAAGCCCATCATGGAGCGCGGCGAGTTGGTGCCGGACTCCCTGGTGCTGAAGATGGTGAAGCAGCGGATTCAGAATGCGGATTGCTCGTTCGGGTTCGTGTTTGATGGCTTTCCGCGCACCGTGGCGCAAGCGCAGTACCTGGGTGAGTTGCTGAAGCGCTGCGGGTATGAACAGCCGGTGGTGGTGCACTTCGCCATCGATCCGGCGCTGGTCATCCGGCGCATCACCGGCCGGCGGATATGCAAGGTTGGAGGCGAGATTTACAACATCTTTGAGCGGCCCACAAAAGTAGAAGGGCGCTGCGACAAGGATGGCGGTGAACTCGAGCAGCGGCCGGACGACCGGGAAGAGGTGGTGGCGCCCCGCATGGCGGCTTACGCCAAGCAAACCGCGCCGCTGGTGGCTTACTACCGGAGACTTGGGCGGCTGCATGATGTGGACGCCGCGAAACCGGTTGAAGAAGTTTCGCGCGAGGTGCTGGGCATCGTGCGCGGTACCAAGTAGCGCAAGGTTTTTGTAGGCGCCGGGCTTCAGCCCGGCAGATGTGGGCGGCGAGTGAAGCAGTTGGGAAATGGCGGCTTGGCCTTGAGTTCGGCCGGAAAGTTTGCGGAAGTAACGATGGCGATTCACCTGCGCAGCGCGGAAGAACTGGAAAAGATGCACCGCGCGGGGCTCATCGTGCACCAGGTTTTGACGGAATTGCGCGACATGGTGCGGCCGGGCATGACCACCATGGACCTCGAGAAGTTCGCGGAGTCCAAGCTGGCCGGGAAACCGGGGCGCGCTGCGTTCAAGGGTTATCGCGGTTACCCTTGCGTGCTGTGCACGTCGGTGAACAGCGAGATCGTTCACGGGATTCCATCGCCCAAGCGCAAATTGCGCGAAGGCGAAATCGTTTCCATCGATTTTGGGATGGAAGTGGATGGCTACTTCGCGGATTCGGCGGTGACCGTTCCGGTGGGGCAGATCACCCCGGAGTTGCAGAAGCTGCTGGACGTGACCCGCGAGTCGCTGGACCGCGCCATCGACAAGATGCGCCCGGGAAACCGGCTCGGCGATGTCGGTCACGCGGTGCAAAGCTGGGCCGAGCAGAACGGCTACTCGGTGGTACGGGAATTTGTGGGGCACGGCATCGGCACGAAAATGCACGACGAGCCGAACCTCCCGAACTACGGCGACGCAGGGCGCGGCGCCAGGTTGCAGGAAGGCATGGTCATAGCGGTTGAGCCGATGGTCAACGCCGGCTCTCCCGAAGTGCGCATGCGGGACGAATGGGTGGCGGAAACCGCCGACGGCAAGCCGTCAGCGCATTTCGAGCACACCGTGGCCATCACCGCCAACGGCCCATGGATCCTGACGCGCCCGAAAGAGATGACCGGCCCGTCCTGGTAGGTTTTTTTGTAGGCGCCGGACTTTAGCCCGGCCTCCGTACACCGGAGCAGCAAGACGCGATTTTGCAGGGCAGCAGAAGTCGAACAGGAGCTTATGGCGAAGCGGTACGAAAAAAAGGAAAAGAAGGAAGGCGACTCCGGCAACACCAAGGAAGACGCGATTGAAGTAATGGCCACGGTGCTGGAGCCACTGCCCAACGCCATGTTTCGCGTCGAACTGGAAAACAAGCACCAGGTCCTGGCGCACGTTTCCGGCAAGATGCGCAAGAATTTCATCCGCATTCTTTCGGGAGACAAGGTCGCCGTGGAGCTTTCGCCGTATGACCTGACACGCGGCCGGATAGTGTATCGTTATAAGTAGCCGGAACAGCGGCCAGCCGTGGAAATCGCGGCAGTAGCTCGCAGGGATTAAGGCAATTGCTTAGAGGGAGCCAGCAGTATGAAAGTACGGGCAAGCGTCAAGAAAATTTGCGACAAGTGCAAGGTGATTCACCGCCGCGGGGTAGTCCGCGTAATTTGCAGCAACCCGAAGCACAAGCAGCGCCAGGGATAAAGGATTAGGGGAGAAAGCATATGGCACGTATCGCAGGTATCGATCTTCCACCGCAAAAACGCCTCTGGGTGGGCCTCACCGCCATCTATGGCATCGGGCGCGCGCGCGCGAAGAGCCTGGCCGCCAAGGCCAACGTGGATGTTGAAAAGAAGATCCGCGACCTGACCGAAGACGAAACCAACCGTCTGCGCCAGGAAATTGAAAAAGAAGGGCGCGTGGAAGGCGATCTCCGCAAGGAAGTCCAGATGAACATCCGCCGCCTGATTGAAGTGCAGGCTTATCGCGGCATTCGGCACCGCCGAAATCTTCCGGTGCGCGGTCAGCGCACGCACACCAACGCGCGCACCCGCAAAGGCCCGCGCCGCGGCGCAGTGGCTGCCAAGAAGAAGGTCACCGGCAAGAAGGGCTAAGCCGTCAGCCGAGCTTTTGTAGGGGCGCAGCTTGCTGCGCCCCAGTTCAGCAAGACGTGAGTAGTTCGAGTTTTTTGCAATTAAGGAAACGGAGTCGAAAGTGGCAAAAGAGCAGAACGCAGCGCCAGACCAAGCAACGCGGCCGGACAAACAGGCAGCCACCGGAAAAGCCGGAGCCGCCGCGCCCGCGAAGCGCAAAAAAGAGTTCAAGAAGAAGCGCGAGCGCCGCATCGTTCCGCACGGAATCGTGCACATCGCCGCGACCTTCAACAACACGCAGATCACCATCGCCGATACCGATGGCCGCGTGGTGTGCTGGTCCAGCGCCGGCGCCATCGGCTTCAAGGGCTCGCGCAAAGGTACGCCCTACGCCGCGCAGCAGGCTTCCTTGGCTGCGGCAGGCACGGCCCGCGATCAGTACGGCATGAAGAGCGTGGAAGTGAAGGTGCAAGGCCCGGGCTCCGGCCGCGAATCCGCAGTGCGCGCCCTGGCCGCCGCCGGTCTGCATATCGTGGTCATTCGCGACGTCACGCCCATGCCCCACAACGGCTGCCGTCCGCCCAAGCGCAGGCGCGTTTGATGTTTACCGCGCGTAAAAAAGTTTCTAAGAGTTCTGGGAAGGGAGAATAGAAGTTGGCAAGACACCGAGATGCAGTTTGCCGCCTGTGCCGCAGGGAAGCGCAAAAGCTGTTCCTAAAAGGTTTGCGGTGCTTTACCGAGAAGTGCGCCATTGAAAAGCGCAACTTCGTTCCGGGTCAGCATGGCCAGTCGCGCCGTCCCAAGATTGCCGGCTACGGCCTGCAGTTGCGCGAAAAGCAAAAGGTCAAGCGCACCTACGGATTGCTCGAACGGCAATTCCGCAACTACTTTGAAAAGGCCGTGCGCATCAAGGGCCCGTCGGGCGAAAACCTGATCATCATGCTGGAGCGCCGCCTGGACAACGTGGTCTGGCGCGCTGGTCTGGCGTCCTCACGCGCGCAGGCGCGACAACTCGTCCTGCACGGTCACGTGCGCATCAACGGGAAGAAGGTCAACATCCCTTCGTACCTGATCAACGTTGGCGAAG
The DNA here is from genome assembly GCA_035314845.1 of Candidatus Acidiferrum sp. GTDB lineage: Bacteria > Acidobacteriota > Terriglobia > Acidiferrales > UBA7541 > Acidiferrum. The sequence continues at coordinate 1,256 of DATFYV010000145.1, read as the reverse complement.
AAGTGGCCATCAAGGACAAGATGCATCAGAACGCCATGGTCCTGGAAGCCCGCAACGTGGCGCAGAGCCAGAGTTCCGTGCCCTGGCTAGAACAGGACCGGGAACAGTTCAAAGCCAAAGTGGTGGCGTTACCCAAGCGCGAAGACGTGCAAACGCCGCCCATCAACGAACAGCTGATCGTCGAACTCTACTCGAAGTAAGGGGCGATGAATTTGTAGCGGCCGGTCTTTAGTCCCGGCGCTTTTCTCTCGAGATCGCAACAAGGCGGCCGATCATGCGGGCCGCCAGAAGGATGGAAAAAATATGTGGAAGGGTTTCCAAAAACCAAAGCGCCTGGCCTCTGAGCTGGAATCGCTAACCGAAAAGTACGGTCGCTTCTCCGCGCAGCCTTTTGAGCGCGGCTGGGGAACCACCGTAGGCAATGCCTTGCGTCGCGCGCTTCTCAGTTCCATCGAGGGCGCGGCCATCACCGCGGTGAAAATCGAGGGCGTGCTGCACGAATTCTCCTCGATCCCCGGCGTGGTCGAAGACGCCACGGACATTATCCTCAACCTGAAGCAGGTGCCCATCAAGCTCAACACCGACCTGCCGAAGACGATTTACGTCAATATCGAGCAGCCCGGCCCGGTTACCTCCGCGCAAATCGAAGAGGACCAGGACTTCGCCATCCTGGACAAGAGCGTATACATCGCCACCGTTAGCGAAGGCGGCAAGCTGCAAATCGAAATGCGCGTCAAAAACGGACGCGGTTATGTCGCTGCCGACCGCAACTACGACGAAGACCTGCCCATCGGCTACATCCCGGTGGACAGCGTTCACTCCCCGGTGCGCAAGGTAAACTACTCCGTCGAAGCCGCCCGTCTCGGCCAGATGACCGACTACGAAAAGCTGATGATCGAAGTGTGGACCAACGGCGCGATCACCCCGCAGGATTCCATCGGTCTGGCCGCCAAACTCGTCAAAGACCATATGAGCATCTTCATCAACTTTGAAGAGCCGGTGGACAACGTGGAGGTTCTGCAGGATACGGTCCACGATCCGCGCCTCGAATACCTCGATCGCTCGGTCGAAGAGCTGGAACTTTCCGTGCGTTCCTACAACTGCCTGAAGAACGCCAATATCCAAACCATCCGCGAACTCGTGCAAAAGAGCGAGAACGAAATGCTGAAGACCAAAAACTTCGGCCGCAAATCGCTCAACGAGATCAAAGATATACTGGTGAAGATGGGCCTCGCGCTGGGCATGAAGTTCGACGA
>DATFYV010000144.1:0-3278 GCA_035314845.1 Candidatus Acidiferrum sp. | reverse complement strand
ACACGTGGCGGACACCGTGCTTCGCCTCTGCACGCCGGAAATCGCCAAGCGCATCGTAGTGCTCTGCGGCAAAGGCAACAACGGCGGCGACGGTTTAGTCTGCGCAAGACATCTAAAAAATGCTGGCCGCGACCCACGCGTTTGGTTCTTCGGCCCCGAGCCAAAACCTGGTACCGACGCCGGCGACAATTTCCAACGCTGGAAGCAAATTAGCGAACGCACCAGTTTTATCGAAGACGCAGCCGCCTGGGAAAAAAAACGCGAAGCCCTTGGACGCGCGCAGATCATCATCGACGCGCTCCTGGGCACAGGTTTACGCGGCGCCGCCGAAGGTTTGCTCGCCGAAGCCATCGAGGAAATAAATCGCGTCTCCAAAAATGCCACAGCCGCCAATCCCGTCTTGATCCTTGCCGTCGATACGCCGTCCGGTTTGCCTTCCGACGGTGAACCGGCTGCGGGACCGGTCGTAACCGCGCATCGCACCGTAGCCTTTACCGCCCCAAAAATGGGCCAGCTGGAGTCGCGCAACGCAGCGCAAGTCGGCGCACTCGATGTACTACAGATTGGTACGCCGCGCACCTTGGTCGAGGAGGTGGGCAAAGGCTCCGTCCGCTGGGCCGAAGCTCACGAATTCGCGCAACTACCCCTGATTCGCAAATGGGACTCCAATAAAGGCGTGTACGGTAACGCTCTACTTGTAGCCGGCTCCGTCGGCAAGAGCGGCGCAGCGATCCTAAGCGGCAGTGCCGCATTGCGCGGTGGTGCCGGGCTCGTAACAATCGCTACGCCGCAGCCCGTCTTGCCGATCATCGCCAGCGCCCATCCCGAATACATGACCGAGCCGCTCGCAGCCACTGCCAGCGGAACTATTGCGCTGAGTAACTGGACCGATCAGCGCTTCGCACAACTCTTGGAAAAGAGAACTGTGCTCGGAATGGGCCCCGGTCTAGGTTCCGAACCCGAGACCCAGGATTTTATTCAGCGTGTGGTGCAAAACGCGGAAGTCCCCATTATTCTCGACGCCGACGGCCTGAACGCCTTCGCTGGCCAGGCAGAAAAACTCCGCGACCGAAAAAGCCCATTTCTTGCCATCACTCCGCATCCCGGCGAAATGGCCCGCCTTTGCTGGAAGAGCATCAAGGAAGTGCAAGCTGATCGCTTGAACATCGCCCTGAAGGCCGCGCGAGACTGGAACGCCCACGTCATCCTGAAAGGTTTCCACACCATCATCTCCGCGCCCGATGGACGACTATTTGTAAACACCAGCGGAAATCCCGGCCTATCCAAGGGCGGCTCCGGCGACGTCCTCACCGGCTTTCTCACCGCGCTCACCGCACAATTTCACACCGATGACTGGCTGCGCGTTCTTGCTCTCGGCGTCTACCTTCACGGCAAAGCCGCCGAAATCGCCACCACCAACACCGACATCTCCGGTCTGCTTTCGAGCGACTTGGTAAACGCCCTGCCGCACGCCCGCCGCGCCCTCGTCGAGGAGTTGCAACGCCATGCCTGACGAGAATCGTACTCCCGTTTCCACGCCCGATCTCGCGCAACGCGCCGATGCCCCTCAATCCGTAATCACAAGCTCCGCCGAAGAAACCACCGCCTGGGGCAGGGAATTCGCCAAACGCCTCACGGCTCCCGTCCTCGTCCTACTCACCGGCGACCTCGGCAGTGGCAAAACTACGCTAACGAAAGGCATCGTCGCAGGCCTGGGCGCCGCCAACGAGGAAGATGTCACCAGTCCCACCTTCACCCTGGTCCATGTCTACGGCAAAACAAAGAAGGTCATCCACGCCGACCTGTACCGCATTGAAAGTTTTCGCGATTTCGCTTCACTAGGCATGGAAGACATGTTCGACGAGCCCGGCATTGCCATCCTCGAATGGTCCGAACGCTTTCCCCTAGCAGCCCCCTGGCCGCAAATCCGTATCCGCCTCGAACATCTCGGCCAGGACCAGCGCCGCATCACCGTCTCTTAGTTTTGGACCGCGGCGGCTTGAGGCCGCTTTTTTGCCGTGCAGCCACGGGCATCCGACGTTTGAGTGCCACCTTTGATGTATTTAGGCCGGGAATGGCTACACCCTCTTTTGTCCTTGCCGATCAAAGCCAAGCAACTCCACTGACAGCCCGTTAGAACCTCGAATTTCACGCCTGCGGTACCAAACTCGTTCCTAACTCAAACGCTACGCCTGTCCCTCGGATTTCTTGCCTGCCACTCCCGCCACTGTTAGCTTGAGTTAGCCCCCTTTCTCAGGGATTTTCATGGCCAATTTACAGGTGGCGCCCGGCGTGTCCGAAGCGGCACTCATCGAACTCAAGAGCTACAGCGTCGCCCTCCCCATGGGCACGCTCTCCATTGGTGTGGACAACGTGCACCACGACGTTTTTCTCAGCCCTCGCTTCTCCCAGGCCGCCCGCGACTACCTCTTCAACCTCATCCGCCAGAGCACCAGCGCCAACTTTTTCTCCGGCATCGAGCTGCGTGACACCCTGCCCATTGACGCCGCCGCCTTCCGCAAAATCCTCACCGAAGTCATGCACAGCTCTCTGACCCAGGCCAAATTCCGCAAAAACATCGAAATAGACATCCTCCTCCGCCTCGCCCTGATCAAATTCCTCAGCCTCGAAATCGCCAATCAGTTCCTCTCCCTCGTCCAGGAAGGCAAAGAGTGGGTCCGCCAGCGCGGCGAACAGTTCGAGCGCAGCCAGCAAGCCCACGTCATCAAAGCCCGCCTCTCCGAACTGCAAAGCCAGCGCCGCGTGGTCGTTCGCGCCGTTGGCCAGCAAATCGCCCAAGTCCTCACCGACATCGAAGACAGCGTCATTTCCAAAGCCCGCCGCGCCCTCTTCGGCGAAGATTTCTCCCCCCTCTACGAAATCCTCAAAAATCGCCTGGTCTTCCTCGACGGCGGCAAAGACGACGTTTACTTCCTCGAAAACTATGTACTCCTCGGCAATTACGTCCGCGACCCCGACCGCTTCGAAGCCGTCGACGAACTCTTCCAGGACTTCCTCCGCGAAGCCGGCGTAGCCATCGGCCGCGATCCCGCCTCCAGCGAAGCCGCCGAAACCCACAACGCCCTCCTCGGCGCCGCGCAATCCCTCCGCGCCGAAGTCGCCGCCCTCGAAGAGCAGCGCGAAGCCCTCCGCAAAAAGCTCGACGGCGGCAGCTTTCTCTCCAAGTTCCTCGCCAACGGCGATCCCGCCGAACTAAAATCCGCCCTCGATCAAGCCGAAGCCGCCCTCAAGCAAAAATCCCTCCGCCTCGAGGAACT
>DATFYV010000143.1:0-5125 GCA_035314845.1 Candidatus Acidiferrum sp. | reverse complement strand
GAGAAGAATGTTGTCGCGGCCCTGAGCGGCGGGCATGCGTTCGATTTTGCCGTTACGTTCGGTGGCCAGTTCGCGCAGATGGGCGTAGAGATAGTCGGCGACCGAAGCTTCCCGGCCGGTAGTGGAGTCGAGGTCGACGAGCGCGCGCGTTAGGGCGAAAACGTTCATAAGAATTAAGTTTTTCTTGGGAGCGAAGGAGAAAGGAAGGAAACGCGAAGATAGTACGCGGTTGCTGCCTCTCGATAGCGCTCCATCCGTTCATGCGCCTATTTGGTGGGCGATGTCGGGATGACAGTGAGCAGGCCTTTGGGCCTGAACCCCAGCAGCAGCGATTTCAGCTATCGCTGCGACTTCGGCGGACAGCAACAACACTTGCTAAACCCATTTCGCGCGAAACTCCGAAGCGAATCGGAAGGACGTGCCGCGCTACTCGTGGCGTCCGCACCTCTACCAAGTACAAGTTGATACTAGCGGAGGGGGGAACGTGGTGTCAACGGAATTGAACATGGCGCTTCGCGAAATGTGCAGGGTCACGAAAGTGGATCCGGACTTCGCTTACCCAATATCAACTGAGGCGAAGCCCGAATACTGATAGAAGCCGGATGACCCAGTGAGAAGAGTACTGTAGCATAAGGCGCTGTCGATAACGGTACAGCGATATAGCTGCGCGGCGTGGCCAAATTCCTACTTCAATGAACAGAAGAACATTCTTAAAACGATCAGGAACGGCAGCGCTGGTTCCGCTGTGGGCGCGGGGGCTATGGGGAGCCGCAAAGAATCTTGCGCATGATGCGGGAACCGCGGACCTGCGGAATGCGACGAGCGTTGGTGCGGGGATTCGGCGGCGCCGACCGTCGGATGCGAATTGGCCTTCGCAGGCAGCTTGGAAGCGATTGAATGATGAGGTCGATGGAAATTTGATTCCGGTGGAATTTCCGATTGAGGCTTGCGTCAAAGACACGGGAAGCGCGGGCTGCCAGAGTCTGTTCAACAATATTCACAATCCCTATTACATCGGAGACCAGCCTGGCTTGACGCAAACGTTAGGATGGGTGGACGCGTGGGTAAGCAAACCCAGCGTTTACGTGGTGGCGGCGAGCAATGCAGAGCACATCGCGGCGGCGGTGAACTTCGCACGGGAAAATGATTTGCGGCTGGTGGTGAAGGGCGGCGGGCACAGCTATCAGGGAACCTCGAACGCACCAGATTCGCTGCTGGTGTGGACGCGGCGCATGCACGACATCACCATGCATGAAACATTTGTCCCACAAGGATGTGCGGGCAGGCAGGCCCCACAACGCGCGGTGACACTCGGCTCCGGTGCGATTTGGATGCAAGCGTACGATGCGGTGACGACAAAAGGCGGCGCCTATGTGCAAGGCGGCGGCTGCACTACGGTGGGCGTGGCGGGCCTGGTGCAGAGCGGAGGCTTCGGAAGTTTTTCGAAGCACTATGGAACTGCGGCGGCGGGATTGTTGGAAGCGGAAGTAGTCACCGCAGATGGAAAAGTGCGCGTCGCGAATGCATGTAACAATCCAGATTTGCTTTGGGCGCTGAAGGGCGGCGGAGGCGGAACATTCGGCGCAGTGAGCAAAGTGACGCTGCGCGTAAGGGAACTGCCGGAATTTTGGGGGGCAGCGATTCTTACGGTGAAGGCCACGTCGGACGAAGCGTTTAGGCGTTTGCTGCGGTACTTCGTCGGATTCTATCGGGAAAACCTTTTCAACGAGCATTGGGGCGAGCAGGCGCGCATTGCGGGCGATAATGTGCTCGACTTGTTGATGGTGTGCCACGATTTGAGTACGGAAGAAGTAAAAAAGATATGGCAACCCTTTCTGGATTGGGTGGCGCGCTCGCCGGGCGCTTACACCATCGAGGGGCAGCCGATTCTGGGCAGTATGCCGGCTCGCCATTGGTGGGACGTGGAGTGGAGGAAGCAGAACCATCAGGCCGTTTTTAATTCGGACCAGCGGCCGGGAGCGAGTGCAAACAACGCGTGGTGGACGGGAGACGGCGGGCAAGTGGCGTGGTTCCTATACGGATTCGAGTCGTTGTGGATGCCGGCGTCGCTGCTCGAAGATGGCTCGCAGGAACGCCTTGCCCAGGCGCTGTTTGCCGGTTCGCGCCACAAAGACATCGAGTTGCATTTCAACAAAGGGCTGGCGGGAGGGCCGCGCGAGGCGATAGAGGCGACGCGCGATACCGCGACGAACCCCGCAGTGCTGAATGCGTTTGCGCTGGCGATTGTAGGAGACGCAGGCGGCGGATATCCCGGTGTGCGCGGCCATGAGCCGGATGTTGCGGCCGGACGAAAATCCCGGCAAGAGATCCACAAGTGCGTAAATGAGTTGCGCGCGATGGTGCCGGATGACGGAGCTTATGTTTCGGAGAGCAATTTTTTTCAGGAGAACTGGCAGCAAGCGTACTGGGGAAGCAATTACGCACGGCTGGCGTCGGTGAAAAAGAAATACGATCCGGCGGGATTGTTTTTTGTGCATAACGGCGTGGGCTCGGAAGAGTGGAGCGAAGACGGGTTTGTGAGGAAAACTAGGAGTCGGTAGTTGAACGCGGAGAGGAGCGGTGTAATCGGACAAGTCGCCACACTTTCAGGTAAAGCGAACGCAGCGGGGTTGCGCGCTGTTTTTTGAATGAGCTATACGTGCTGTCAACGCCGTTGCAGGTCTACTAGCTAAACGAAGAAAGGGCGGCCTCAGCAGAGGGCCGCCCTTTGTGGAGTTACGAGTTGGAAGTAATTCAACTAACAAATCATGGGTTGCCGGCGTTGGTGATGGTGGCGGTGGTGCCGTCAAACTTGGTGAGGGTGACGGTGAAGGGCTCGTTGTAGGTCTTGGCTTTGTCGTTGAGGTAGGCGAGGGCAAAGGCTTCTCCTAGTCGCAGAGAAGTGTCGCTGTCGCTGCGCCAGTGGATGCCGGCGTGGATGCCGTGGCCAAAGGTGACGTTGTGGCCCAGCTTGGCGAGTTCGCCGTTGACGGTGAGTGCGCCCGCGTCCGCGCCGGTATACGGCACGAGAGAGAGTCCGTCCTCGCTGGGGACAGAGACCTGACTGCCGGCGGCTTCAAGCAGCGGTTGGATGAGTTGGTTGCCGTCGAAGAAGAACTTGATGAGCGTGATGCAAGCGCCGCCCACGGTTCCGTGACCGGTCGGGTACGCCGGATGGGTTGGCGAGCCTTCTGGAAACGCTAATGGCAGCAGCCAAGTGCCGAACTTGTTAAAGCTGGTCTGCAAGCCCACGGAGTTCAGAACGGTCGCGTTGGGGATGACGTCGGTGAAGGCGCTCTGGCCGGTCTTGACGAGCTGCACCTGTCCGCCGGTGGCTTCTGGGCGCGGGCGGAGGTGGACCAGCCACTTCTGGTACCAGACGGTGTTGAGGGCCTTGGAGGCAATGTCGCCGATCGAAGCCGCAAAGTCTGGCCCGCCGAGGGTACCGAAGCCATTTTCCGTCTTCGAGTTGACATAGGGATTGCCCGGGTTGAGCGGCGCGCCGATGCCAGCAAGGACGAGAAAGGCCACGAAGTAGGATTGATAGAGTACGTCGACGTGGGTGAAAGCCGCGTAATCGCGGCCATTGCGCCGGAATCGGTATTGGGGGTCGAAATTCAGCGAGAAGCCCGTAGGCTGGCCGTTCTGAATTTGCAGCCACTCAGCGAAGCTACTGGCGCCGAAGTCCTGGCCGGGCAGGAAAGTTTGCTGTTGCTGGCTAAGCGGCTGTGCACCGAAGAAGGTGGGCTGAATGAAGAACTGCGAGCTGTACGGTCCCGCGGTTTCTCCTGGGAAAATGCCACGGAACAAGAGATTTGGCGTCACTTGGCCGCCGCTGGTTCGCGGGCCGAGGTACGTCGGCTGAGAGCCCAGTTCCGCTGCGGCCGCTGCGGCCAACGGATTGGTGGCATAGTCGGTGAAGTTCACATCCCGCAGCAGCGCGGCCCAATAATGTTCCAACAGTTCCGTGCCGGACTGAGCGCCCGCGATGGGTGGCGCAGGGGGGACTTGCGGCTGGCCAAATTGCGAGGCGTCGGGAGCTTCCAGGTCGAAGGCGTAGGCGCCTTGCGGACCGTTCAGTGTGCGGGTGCCGCCGACGATGATGTCCTCGAACGCGGAGAACTTTCCGGAATTCAAGGCGTTCGTGAAGCTAGCAAACGACGCTGGAGTAACGCGGCCATAGGCGTCGTGTGCCAACCCTTTGGTGAAGGTTCCACCGTGGTCGGCGTAGAGAGCCTGGTCACCGTTGTTGACGTTTTTGGCGGGGCCGAGCAAGGCATCCGTAGTTGCTTCGGTGACGCGCAACTCAAACGCCTCAAGGATGCGCGGATTCTTGACGCTCGACGGCGCGGAAACGCCCGAGGCATTGGGGCTGACAGATTGCGCAGAAGCGACGGCCGGTGCCGCAAGCGTTCCCGCTGCGAGACCTGCCGCTACTCCTACTTGGCCGAGGAACTGCCTGCGGCTCGAGCCTTTGGGGGCCGATTCAGTAGTACCTGTACCTGCTACGGGGGGTTGAACCACACTGCTCTTCTCATCGCTCATGCGAGTTCTCCTTTGCCGATCTAGTTTTTTGGACCGTGGGCCGTTAACGAGATACTGGAGAAATCCGGGGAGAAACGTCGGGAGCGGGATAGTGACCGTGTGGGAGAGCGGAACTGGGTAGTCCCGGGGCGCTATTCGATTCCCAAGAAGTTCGAACCTCCGCCAGTTGTGGGGCGGAGCCTAATGCGTCCGAGAAGGGGAGTCAACTGTACTAAAGGACAGGTTCGGAGCAGTAAGCGCGCATTGCGGTATGGTTTGTTCGGCGGCGGGAATGTAAATGCTAGAGCTGCGAACTCTGCAGCTCAGCGAGAAGTTCGGAAAAGACCCCGTTGGTCCAGCCGAAACCGATTTCGTTCTGGCTATAGCCCACGCGGATACGTGTAGCGGAACTGCGGGTGACGACATTGTATTTTTCGCGAATGGTGTGATCCTTCTCGAAGTTTTGCGCCACCATGCTAAGGAAATTTTCCGCGATGCGGTGGGCCTCTGCCGCGTAGCCGTAGCGGTGAAGGCCTTGCACGGCTAACAGTTGTATGGGGGCCCAGCCGTAGGGGAAGTCCCACTGGGCTTCGGATTCGCG
>DATFYV010000142.1:0-8737 GCA_035314845.1 Candidatus Acidiferrum sp. | reverse complement strand
CTCCTGGCCCTTCCGGAAATTCGTCTGATCGTCATCGCCTCGCCCAATCACACCCACTATGAATTTGCCCGCCGCGCTCTCGAAGCCGGCCGCGACGTCCTGGTCGATAAGCCCTTCACCCCCACGCTCCCCGAAGCCGTCGAACTCGTGCAGTTCGCGCAAGATCGCGGCCGGCTCATTACCGTGTATCAAAATCGCCGCTACGATGGCGATTTTGCCGCCATTCGCAAACTCGTCGCCGCGGGCACCCTCGGCCGCATCGTCACCTTTGAAACTCACTATGATCGCTATCGCCCGGTGCTGAAACACGGCGTCTGGCGTGAACAGGCCGGCCCTGGCAACGGTTTGTGGTTCGACATTGGTCCGCATCTCGTCGATCACGCGCTGACGCTCTTCGGCGAGCCGGAAGCTATTACCGGCGACATTCGCATCGTGCGCGACAACGCTGTGGCCGACGATTCCTTCGACGTGACCCTGCACTATCCCAACGCTCTGCGCGCTACACTCAGTTCCGCCATTCTCGCCGCCGCCACCCGCCCGCGCTTCGTTCTGCAAGGCACGCAAGGCGCATTCGTGAAGCAGAGCTTCGATCCCCAGGAGTTGGGTCTGCGCTTCGGAAAGATTCCCGCCCGCGGCCCGTGGGGCCGCGAACCCAAGAAAAATTGGGGCGTGCTCACCACTCCCGAAGGCGATGGCTTTAAACACCAAAGCATTCCCGGCGCGGCCTGCGACTACCGTGATTTCTACAAGGATCTCCGCGACGCCCTGCGCGGCCGCGCGGAATTGGCGGTGAGCCCACAGTGGGCCATCAACGTCATGCAAATCCTGGAGCTGGCGCGGGAAAGCAGCGCCCGCCGCACCACCATTCCTTATCTGCGCGTATCCGCCGGACCGGACTCCGAGGAGAGCCTCCCCGCAGTGCGCACCGCAAAAACCAGCGGGGCCACAAATTCATGAGCAACCGCGGCGTACTGCGTATAATTGCAACACCCGCTGAAGGACGGGCAGCAGTCTGGATGTGATCATGACCGATACGAAAGTCATCGCCATTACCAGAAACACCAGCGTGGAGTTGGCGCCCTCGATTCTGTCGTCCGATTTTGCGCAGCTGGCCGCGGACGCGCGCGAGGCGCTAGCTGGCGGCGGCACTCTGCTGCATCTCGACGTCATGGACGGCCACTTCGTTCCCAACATCACCTTGGGCCCGCCGGTGATCGCCTCGCTGCGCAAAGCGCTTCCCGATGTGCTCTTTGATTGCCACTTGATGATCGAAAATCCCGACGATCTGATTCCCGCCTTCGCCGACGCGGGATGCAACTGGATTTCTGTGCATCAGGAAGCTTGCCCGCATCTGGATCGCACCCTGCACCTCATCGAGCATCACGGCTGCAAACCTGCCGTGGTGATCAATCCCGCGACGCCGGTGCACACCCTCGACGAAGTTTTGGACATTGTGCACCACGTGCTGGTGATGAGCGTGAATCCCGGCTTCGGCGGCCAAACATTTATTCATAACGCGCTGAGCAAGATGAAGCAGCTGGCGCGGATTCGCGATGAGCGCAGGCTGAATTTCCGCATTGAAGTCGACGGCGGCGTGGCTATGGATACGGTAGTCGATGTGGTGCGCGCCGGCGGGGAGATTCTGGTGGCCGGCAGCGCGGTCTTCGGCCACGGGGACATCGCCGGACACGCCCGCCGATTGCTGGAGGCCGCGCGCTCCGCCAAATTAACTTGCACATGAGCGATCCGAACACCACCCTCTCCGCCGCAACCGCGCAAACGAACACCCACGCAAACACGCCAGCAAACACCGACGCCGGCGAAGCGAAAAAAACAAGAAACATCACCGTCCTGCTGTTTGGCGGATTTATCGTCAACGGCGTCGTCACCGTCATTCTTGGCCCAGTCCTTCCCGTCCTCATCTCCCGATGGGGACTCAACGACAGTCAAGTCGCCTGGTTCTTCCCCGCGCAATTCATCGGTTCCTGGCTGGGAACCGTGGTTTCTTCCTGGTTGATCGCACGCAAAGGGTATCGCCTCCCGATTGGACTTGGTTACGCTTTGCTGGGCATCGGCGTGGCGGGGTTGAGTTCTGGCAATCTAATTGGCGCGCTCGCGGCTACGTTTTTGTTTGGTTTTGGGTACGGCATGCTCACGCCCGGAACAAATTTATATATCGCGGAAACGGGCGGGGCGCGGCGCGCCGCGGCGGTCAGCCTGGTAAATTTCACCTGGGGCATCGGGGCGGTGGCGTGTCCGCTGCTGGTCAGCTTCGCGTTGCGCGGCCACCATCTATCGTTGTTTTTGTGGCTGGTAACTGTGGCGGGTCTGGCAATCTCGCTCCTCGTGTTTCTCGCGCCCTGGAACCGCAAAAGCGGCGCGGAAGAAAAAACTGCAGCGCAGGACGGCAAAGCCAGAAACATTCCGCACGTGGGATTCATTCTGGCCGCCTTATTTTTTATTTATGTGGGAGCCGAGACGGGAACGGGCGGCTGGGTGGCCGCGCTGGCAAAACGCATGGTCAACGGCGAGGGCACTAGTTACACCAGGGTGCCGATGTTTTTCTATGGCGGACTTCTAGTGGGACGGGGTCTGGCGCCGTTGGTGCTGCGCCGGGTGCGCGAAAATAATTTGGTGCTGATGGCCCTAAGCCTCGCGGCCTGCGGCATGCTGGTGCTGCACAGAGCCAGCACCATTGCGGTGATGGATGTGGGCGTGGCACTGGCCGGACTCGGCCTAGCGTGCATTTATCCGATTTACATCGCATGGCTTTCGCTGTGGTACCGCGAACGGGCGAGAAAAGTCGGCGGTGTGATGTTTGCGCTCGCGGCGCTCGGCGGCGCGTTCGGGCCGTGGCTGGTGGGCCTGGTTTCCAAGCAGACGGGAAGTCTGCGCACGGGATTGCTGGTGACCCTGGGAAATGTGCTGGTGATGCTGGTGCTCGTATATGTGCTGCGGCGCGAAATTCATCCGTGAACATGCCGGTGCGCCGGTTGAGGCACGAAATCCTTGGCTGATGTACTCTCTTCCCCGTGGAATCCGCCTCTTCATTGCAGCGTTCACCGCAAAGGTCGCCGACAAAAATACTCTTACTCGGCCTGGTGGTCACCCTGGCCGCCGTGCTCTCCTATGCGTTTTACATCACCGTGCAACTCGCCGGACTGCGGCGGCTGCAGAGCGAACTGGTGGAGCGCAACCGCAAGGATTCGCTGCAGCTGTTGCGGGTGCAGAACGATTTGAATTTGCTGGGCTTGGCGATGCGCGACATGCTGGATGCGGGGGAACCGTATCCGTTGATTGCGTGGTCGCCACAATGCGATCGCATCCGCGAGGATTTGGGTGCGGGGCTGAAACTGGAGGAGCAGTTTGCGGGAGCGAGCCGCACGCCGGAACAGCGACAGTATTTGAGCCAGAGCATGGCGCAGTTTTGGGATGCGGTGAACCGTATGTTTTGGCTGGCGAGTGAAGGAAGGGACGAGGAGGCTCGGGAACAGATACGGCTGTCGTTACAGGCGCGGCAGGAAGCGCTGAGCACGGCGGTGTCGCGGCTGCTGGTGCAAAACAATGAGGGGGAGCAACAGGCGGAGGCGCGCATCGCGACGATTTACGATGGGGTGCAGCGGCAATCGTATTTTTTTCTGTCGGCGACGCTGGTGGCCATTGTGCTTGCCAGTTTGTATCTGATTCAGACGAATCGCACGCTGTTTGCGCGACTGGAGGAATTGTCGGCGCAACGCAGCGACTTGGCGCAGAAATTGATTGCCACGCAGGAGTCCACACTGCGGCATATTTCCCGGGAACTGCACGATGAGTTTGGGCAAGTGTTGACGGCGATCGGAGCGATGCTTTCGCGCGCGGGGAAAGCGGCGCCGGAGGGATCGGCGCTACGCGAGGATTTGCAGGAAGTGCGGGAAGTGGCGCAGTCTACGCTGAATAATATCCGGAGCCTGTCGCAGGCGTTGCATCCCGTGTTGCTGGAGGAGCAGGGACTGGAGAGTACGCTGGACTGGTATATTCCCACCGTCGAGCGGCAAACTGGAATTACCATTCACTATGAAAAGGCACACTCCGAGAAATCAACGGGCGAGAACGGGACGGGAACGCTCTTCCCGGTGGAGACTGGCGCGGGCGTACATATTTACCGCATCGTGCAGGAGGCGCTGAATAATGTGGTGCGGCATGCGGAGGCGAAAGAGGCCTGGGTGCGATTGAAATTTTTGCCTGACCAACTGGAGCTGGAAATCGAGGATCATGGCAAAGGATTTGTGCGGGATGCGGGGCAGCGCGGAATTGGACTGGTGGCCATGCGGGAACGCGCGGAAATACTTGGCGGGAAACTGAAGGTGGGACCCGTGATGGGAGGCGGCACGCTGGTGCAATTGGAAATTCCGCGGGAAAGAGTGGAGGCGCAGATTGCTTAAGATTTCCGTTTTGCTAGTGGACGATCACGCGCTGGTGCGGCGGGGATTCCGGCGCATGTTGGAAGACGATACGGAAATCGCCGTGGTCGGCGAAGCCAGCGACGGCGAGGAAGCGGTGCGTCTGGCGATGGAGTTGCGGCCTGACGTGACGGTGATGGATTGCGCGCTGCCGGAGTTCAGCGGGATTGAAGCCACGCGGAGGATTCGCGGAGCATGGCCGGCGGCGCGGATTTTGATGCTGAGCATGCATGCGGAAGAGACGCTGGTACGGCAGGCGATGGACGCGGGGGCACGCGGATACGTGCTGAAGAATGCGCTGGATTTGGATTTGGTGAAGGCGGTGCACAGCGTGTTCGAGGGGAAAGTGGTGTTGGACCCGCAAATTGAGAAACCTTCGGCGCTGAAGGGCGAGCGGGCGGGCGGGTTGACGCCGCGGGAGCTGGAGATTTTGCAGCACATCGTGGCGGGACAATCAAACAAGGAGATTGCCACGGAATTGAAGCTGAGCGCGAACACCGTGGCGGTACATCGCGCGAATATCATGGATGCGCTGGGAATTCACAAAGCGGCGGAACTGGTGGTGTACGCGATTCGCCATGGACTGGTGACACTGCCGTGAAGCGGCGGGAATTTCTGCGAGAGGTTTGCGGCGCGGGATTGGGGCTGGGAGTTGCATTGGAATTGGGTGCGGGGCTGGCGGATGCGCTGGTTTCGCCGGATGTGGTTTCCGCAGCCGGCGCTCTGGGCTTTGGTTTTAGCGATGTGAGCAGCGCGGCGGGGATTCGCTTTCAACACAACAGTGGAGCGTATGGCGGGAAATTGCTGCCGGAGACGCTGGGGTCTGGGTGTGCATTTCTGGATTACGACCGCGATGGGTGGCAGGACATTTTGTTGATTAATGGGATGGACTGGGCGGGCCATAAGCGTGGTGTGACGCCGCTGAAACTTTACCGGAACAATCGCAACGGAACGTTTACAGATGTGACGCACGCGGCTGGTTTGGATGTGGAGATGTATGGGATGGGCGTGGCGGTAGGCGATTACAACAACGATGGGTTTCCAGATATTTTTGTTAGCTGCGTGGGGCAGAGCCGGTTGTTTCGGAATTTGGGCAACGGGACTTTTGTAGAGGCTACAAAGAGTGGCGGGCTTTTGGGGCATTCGGCGTTCAGCACTTCGGCGTTGTGGTTCGATTACGATCGCGATGGATTGCTGGATTTATTTGTTTGCAACTATGTGCGATGGTCGCCGGAGCACGATGTGTTTTGCAGCTTGGACGGGGTGCACAAATCGTATTGCACGCCGGAGGCATATCGCGGGGATACCTGCTGGCTGTTTCACAATCGCGGGGATGGAATGTTTGAGGACGTGACGGCGAAGAGCGGGGTTTTTGACAGCAGCTCGAAATCGCTGGGCGTGGCGATGTTCGATTATGACGGGGATGGCTGGCCGGATCTGCTGGTGGCCAACGATACGCAGCCGAACAAGCTTTACAAGAATTTGCGGAATGGAAAGTTCAAGGATGTGGCCGTCGAGGCGGGCTTGGCGTTCAGCGCGGACGGGAAGGCGCGCGCGGGAATGGGCGTGGATACGGGCGATTTTGAACGGTCGGGGCGGGCGGGAGTAGCGATTACGAATTTTGATAACGAGATGATTGGCTTGTATCGCAGCGTGCGGGCGGGCGTTTTCGACGATGTGTCAACCGCCGCGGGAGTAGGGTTAGCTTCGCGGACTACTCTGGGATTTGGGTGCGCGTTTTTGGATGTGGATTTGGATGGGGCGCTGGATTTGGCGGTGGCCAACGGGCATATCGACGACACGGTGCGGAATATTCGCGGGAACACCGGGTATGCGCAGCCGCCGCAACTATTTTTGAATGATGGAAATGGGAAGTTTCGCGACGTGGCTGGGGAGGTGGGAGGAGGGTTTGAGACGCCGCGAGTGGGGCGGGGGTTGGCGGTGGGGGATTTTGATCGCGATGGGGATTTGGATTTGTTGATGACTACGAATAATGGAGCAGCGGTTTTGTTTCGGAATGATCTAACGAATGGGAATCGGAGCGTGCGGTTTCGGCTGGTGGGAAAGAAGTCGAATGCGGATGGGATTGGTGCGGTGGTACGGATTTTTTATGGCGGGGAGATGCAGGTGCGGATGGTGCGCGGAGGCGGTAGTTATTTGTCGCAGTCGGAGTTGCCGGTGACGTTTGGGGTGGGGCGGCGGGAGCGGGTGGAGCGCGTGGTGGTGGAGTGGCCTAGCGGGAGGACGGAGGAGTTTAAGGATTTGGCGAGCGGGAAGGCTTATGCGATTACGGAGACGGCGGGGATTTTGGCGGAATCGGCGGGAACAATGCGGTAGTCGGGCAGGGATTGCGACGGCGGATGGTTCGCGCAGGGGATCATGGGGATTTCAACACAGAGGGCACAGAGCACACAGAGAAGAGAGGGCGGCGGGTCAGTGTGTGCTGTTCGAGGAAAGTCTTGGCTGGGATCGACTGTGAAAGCGGCGTCAAGCCGCCGCACTCCCAGAGGGTGGGTAGTAGATTTGTATTATTGCTGGAAGATGGCCGCGAAACTATAAGTTAGTGGCCTAGAACACTTTTTCTCCGCGCCGTTCCGCGTGTGAGGTTACTTACTGCTATGAATCGATGGTTGTGGCGTTGCGTTTTTGTTTTGGCGCTTAGCGCTGTCTATTTGTATGGGTTTCCTTCGCCTACGCTGACGTATGAGGCGGGGGTGATGGTGCACTTGGTGGCGGGGGTTTTGCTTTGCGTTCTGCTGGTGCCGTTTTTGTTGCGGCTGATGCGCGGGGTTTCGGCTACGGCGAAGATGGGGTGGATTTTTTTGGCGCTGGGCGGGATTTCGGGAATTGCGCTGGTATTTATTGGGACTTCGCTGCGGAACCGGAATTATTTGTATGTGCATATTGCGCTGTGCGTTGTGGGGACGCTGGCGCTGGTGTTTTCGTGGATGAACGGGCGGGGTTGGCTCGGGGCTGGCGTGGCGACACGGGTGGCGGGATTCGCGGCGTTGCTGTTGGTAACGGCGGGATTGGCGGCGGGGACGTGGTGGACGCGGACGGTGCTGTGGCGGAATGCGAACCGGATTGTGAATCCCACGATGCCGGCGGAGACGATGGATCAGGAAGGCGACGGTCCTAGCGGGAAATTTTTCCCTTCTTCGGCGCAGACCAAGGATGGCGGGAACATTCCCGGGAAGTATTTCATGAAGTCGGATGCTTGCCAGCGGTGTCACGCGGACATTTATGCGCAGTGGAACAGTTCGGCGCACCATTTTTCTTCGTTTAACAATCAGTGGTATCGCAAGAGCATTGAATACATGCAGAGCGTGGCGGGGGTGAAGTCGTCGAAGTGGTGCGCGGGATGCCATGATCCGGCGCTGCTGTACAGCGGGATGTTCGATACACCGATTGCGGAGATTGAGCATACGCCGGAGGCGCAGGCAGGCTTGGGCTGCCTGATGTGCCACAGCATTACCAAAGTGAAGAGCACGATGGGGCAGGCCGATTTTATTTTGGAGTATCCGAAGCTGCACGCGCTGGCGGCCAGCGAGAATCCGGTGATGCGGGCGATGCACGATTTTATGGTGCGGCTGAATCCGGAGCCGCACCGGAGAACGTTTTTGAAGCCCTTTATGAAGGTGCAGACGGCGGAGTTTTGTTCGTCATGCCACAAGGTGCATCTGGATGTGCCGGTGAACCACTATCGATGGATACGCGGATTTAATGAGTACGATAACTGGCAGGCGAGCGGAGTCTCCGGGCAGGGGGCGCGGTCGTTTTACTATCCGAAGAATCCGATGAGCTGCCCAGATTGTCATATGCCGGGGATTCAATCGAACGACGAGGGCAACGTAAACGGGATCGTGCATTCGCACCGTTTCCCGGGAGCGAATACGGCGGTGCCTACGGCGAATATGGATCCGGCGCAGTTGGCGTTTAGTCAGGCGTTTTTGAAGGATAAGCAGGTGGGAGTGGATATTTTTGCGATTTCGCCGGAAGGTACGGCGAGCACGGGAGCGGCGGCGACTGCTGCTCGAAGTGCCTCGGGACGGCCAGAGCTTTCCACTTCGTTTGCGGTGGGAGAAGAGGCGGAAGTGGCCGGGCCTATCGGTCCGGCGGGAGAAGTGCGGGCGGTGACGGCGCCGCTAGGGCGGGTGGATGCGGCGGTGCGGCGCGGGGACGACGTGCGCGTGGATGTGGTGGTGCGGACGAAGAAGGTGGGGCACTTTTTTCCGGGCGGGACGATTGACGCATTTGACGTGTGGCTGGAGTTGCAGGCGACGGATGAGAAGGGGCAG